>JABCOE020000026.1 GCA_013333795.2 Candidatus Saccharimonadota bacterium
CGACGATCAACAGCACGCCGTCCGCCATCTGCAGCGTTCGCTCGACTTCGCCAGAGAAATCGGCATGCCCTGGCGTGTCGATGATATTGATTTTATAATCACCGTAAAAAATCGAGGTTTGTTTGGCGGTGATGGTGATACCGCGCTCATGCTCTTGATCGCCCGAATCCATGATCAATTCTTGGCTCATCTCGGCCTGATTGTCGCGGAATGTACGCGACTGTTTGAGCAACCCATCAACCATGGTCGTCTTGCCGTGATCGACGTGGGCAATAATGGCAATATTTCGAATCTTGCTAGCGTCCTTCATAAAAATATGGTCTGGGATTAACAGCAGACCTTCCTTTGATGACTTATTGTAGCACAGACGGGCTGGGATGGGAAGTACGCTACTGCGGTGAAGCTTGCTCATCAAGCTTTAGCTGCACGAAAACAGCTAGCCCTGACAAAACCACCAGCATCCAACCAGCGATGAAAACGCTTTGGTTTGACAAAACTCCAAACACAAACGTTAGCGGTATGAGGACAATTCGCCCCACGGCGTTTATCACCGAGCCGGAACCTGTGCGGTACCGCGACGGCAGCTGGTGTTGTATCTGTGCAGTAAAATGAAATAACAGCGCCCCCGAGACTACTGCTATTAGAACCTGCGCGGCGATAGTTATCCATAGATTACTGCCCACCGAAAGCGCGAGCGATGCCAAGCCTAGTAAAATCGACAGAACTATATTTATTCGCTTTGAGCTGAGATATTTAACCAACGAGCCGCCCAGTCCGCCCAAGCCTTCTATGAACGATCCAGCGATGCCAAATACTATCGCCGGGGCCGACAGCGCAATATACCACAGCTGATAAGCTTCGCGATTCATCTTTTGGATACAAAAGACTATCATAATCGCAGTCATCAGCCAGAGTAAGCTTTTACTTTTGAAAACGCATTTGAATGTATTTTTAGTATGTTTGATAAGTTTTTCATCAGCCACCTCGCGGCTAATTTTTGCATCTTTATAAATTAAATGGCGAACCATAGATATGGCAATTGGAATAATTGTTAAGTTAAACGCCAGCAGTAGCGAGTGTTCGCCGATCCAGCCGCCTAAAAAGTTACTAACAATCAACGCTATCCCACCTAAAGTCTCGTATAGTCCTAGCGCTCGATTAAAGTTCCTGGCGTGCCCTTGCTCCTCGAGCAGCGTATCGTAAATCATAGCTGCGCCAGTTCCGCTCGAAAAAGCATCATGAAGACCCCAAATCGTCACAGCGGTAGCGTACATAAAGATATTATCGCTAGCGCCGGCCATCAAGCTGCTAATTCCTAAGAACAGCCCAGCCAGCACCATTGAACCCTTGCGGCTCCAGCGATCCGCGATGATTCCTGATGGAATCTCGGTAAGAACGGATGATATCAGCAGAACAATCGCGATTAAACTAATTCCAAAATTGTCGATGCCAATGCTTCTTATAAATAATTTTTCAATTGAATACCAAAGTACAAAGCTTAAGAAGAACTTGCCAACATACAGCGGAAGCAGCCTCTTCATGACAGCTTTCTTCATATTCTAATTATAACGCGTGCCAGCCTTATCTTAAAGGTTCATGATAATAGTTTGAACTGGTGCGGGTAGAGGGAGTCGAACCCTCGTCTCATGCTTGGGAAGCATACATAATAGCCGTTATACGATACCCGCGCTGACTATTATTATACACTATGCTCTGGTTATTTTTGCAGGACGCTACCTCCAGATTGACATAACCGGTTTCCTTGCTACAATCAAAGTATGAAAAAACAAAAACTTGTAATTATCCTAGTTATTTTAATACTAGCGGGGGTAGGAATAGGCTTATATATTGCTGTGCGTGCTGCGTCGAAAGATGCGGGTAGTGCTAATCAGCAGCAAAAGACAACTACCAATTCTAATTCTGGCTCTGATAATTCCGATTCTAGCAATAACTCTGACGGCGGTAAATCTAGCACAAGCTCTAATCCTAAACAAACTACGCCGAACCAGCAAGAGAAGAAACCTGGAAAACCGCAGCCAAACCAAAAAGAGCAGAGAATTGACCCTGTACGCCCGAAACATAATCCAGTCCCGCAGCCACCGTCGAGTCCAGCCGTGCCGCCGAAAAACAACCAACGGCCAGCTTCCGCACCCTCAGCAGCCCGGTAATTCGCAGCAGCCTGCGCCGAATCCGCAACCAAACCCAACTCCAACTCCAAATCCGCAGCCGCAACCGGCAGACCAAGATAAAAAGTATGACGTAGGCCCGCCAGATGCTTCGGAGATTCTTGAACTGATTAATTATGCTCGTAGTAAGGAAAATCTGAAGCCGCTAGAGATGTACGAGCCGCTTAACCAAACAGCGCAGTTGATGGCAAATGACATGAAAGAGAATAATTATTTTAGCCACTACAGACCGGGCACAACTACTCCGTACGGACTGCTTAAGGTAATGTCCGTCTGCCGCGCGCCAGCCGAGAATCAGGTGCAAACTTCGCCGCCAAACCTGCACACTAGCCGCGTAGCCTTCAACGCCTGGATGCAATCGTCGCCGCACAGGCAATCCATTATGTCAAGCACCTACACGCTAACCGGATTTGGCATCGCCGGCAATAAGATTGTGGAGCATTTTTGTTGAGATGTCTAAGCTTCGTCAACTATATTCATATTGACAGCATCAGAAAAAATCATCAACTCAGAGCCAATTTTTGAATTATGGTGAGCAGAATATCTGAGGTCAAAAGTCCGACATTCTCTGTTGGGGTAAAGGGTGAGGATGTCTTTTTCATTGTCGTAGCTCAGAATCCATTTTGCTTTACGGTGTTTATTTAGTGAAGTAGCAAGCCTATGATGATCCTTTAGCTTAAAGGCGTTTAGATAAAGATCTGCGCCTTTTACAAAGTACGGTGGGTCGACGTAGAAAAAGCTTTTTGGGTCTTTTACATAACGTTCAATGGCATCTACACCATCCTCGTTGAGAACAGTGATTCTATCGCTATAAAGCCCTATGAGTTTTATTTTCTCAATAAGATTCTGCTTATTGTATCGCGCGTCGATTTTCCATTCGCCAAGTTGCTGCTTGCCGCCAATCGGACCTGCGTTTAGAATTCCGGAGCGATTAGTTCGATTAAGAAAGAATGTTGCAAAACCAAGTGACAACCTGTCGGACGTATCAGCCGCCTTATAGATTTTTTTCTGTCGCTCCCACTCCTCGACAGTTACAGGAGTATTTGATACTCGCTCAATAAATTCTGCGTTATGCTCCTTCAAGGAAAGCCAAAATGAATATATGGCCGGATCATAGTCGTTAATAACAATTCTGCGCACCTTTTCAAGCAAAAGAAGTGATATGCCCGCTCCAGCACCGCCAGCGTAAGGCTCTATGTATGTAACATCATGCCACTTATGTTTTTTTATGACAGTATCAAAGAAGGCAAAGAGAGATGTCTTACCTCCAGGATAGCGCAGAGGAGTGAATAAGTGTTTTCTATAGGTTTTAGTTTGTATCATTTTTATTTTTTAGATGTGTTTTGGATATTATAGCACCTATTATAATGGACATTGCCGTAGTTTGTTCAAAATTGGCCGAATTAGTGTAGTTATGCGCACCAGATTGTAAAAGCTGTATCAGCTTTTGGTCGCTATCGACACTGTTATTTGAAAGTGTAGTTTTCTGGGCTTGTGTCAGGGTCTTTTTAGCGTCCGCGTAGTTATTGCTAACGTATGTACTTATACCGTCGCTATTCGCGGCCGATTCAACTAGCAATCGTAGAGACATTCTTATTAAAGCAGGGAATGTCATAGAAAGTGTATCTTTTTTCTGTATGTAGTAATCGTATAGAGATAAAATATCTCTATAAATATCGTTGACTTCTCCATTTGCGAGCGACGGCATGTTATCAAGGAAGAAGGTTGGCGTGTTTTTCTTTGTTCGTGGCGTCTTTCTTTGATTTGAGATATCATCTGTATGCTCATTTTGCGTAGATTCAACACTCAATAGCTTAAGTGGACTA
Organism: Candidatus Saccharimonadota bacterium; assembly: GCA_013333795.2. Taxonomy (GTDB): domain Bacteria; phylum Patescibacteriota; class Saccharimonadia; order Saccharimonadales; family Saccharimonadaceae; genus Saccharimonas. Next base: position 4,013 of record JABCOE020000026.1, read on the forward strand.
TTGTCGGTTGCTGACCTTAGTGGTATATCTGGAAAATTTGTTACCAATGTCTGCTTAAGTAGCCCGCGATTATTTCTCGTAGATATTTTTTTACTTTCTATAAGGCTGCGGATATTTTCGAGTAACTGTAGGATTTCTTCGTCTGAGTATGGCGTTTCAATCTCCCCTGTGTCACTTACAAGAAAGCCTATTTCTCGCAAGTTATTGGCGTTCAGTACCTCGTCTTTTACAAAGAGTTTGTTCATTGATTTATGGTTAGCAATATACCCACCAGTTTGTTCGTTTAGTCTTACAAATAGCGATTTATCTTTACCTCTATGCTTATGGGCAAAGTAGTCTCGTTCTAGTTGACCCCATGAACCGTTAGTGCTGTGCTTACGTTCTATATTTGTCAAGGCGGTTTCTTGGTCGCATACGTTACACGGAATTTCTGTTAAATCTATTAGTTCTTGCGGTTCATATTTCAATGGTAAACATCCAGACACCTCTGAGTATAGTGGAGAATCTTGTAGGTATTTTAGAACGGCAACACGTCTGTTGCCATCATACACAACGGGTTTGTTGTCGACATAGACAACAGTTGGTAACTCACTGAGATCATAATGCGCGCCCATTTCTGTCACAAGCTTATCTAAATTCCATGCTTTTGGATTCTCGTCAATAGCGCGCTTAATGATATCTGCGTCAGTAACGTTCGTATCAATAGGATCGCGTGGATTTTCCGTCCATAAACATAAGTCTTTTACTTTGATGTTCTGTATATCCTGAACGGTCGCCACACTAGCTCCTATTTATTGTTAATAACCTTTTGGTATATTATAACACCTCTTCTTTAGGATATCCTTCGTCTTGCTCCATAGTAGAGTATGATAGTTAGGTCTTTAGAAGCCTGCTTTTCGTGCTCTCGTGCTTAGGAAAGTTAAAAACCGCTGAAGTCGCATTCTGTCATCCATAACGCCATCTTAACCAAAAAAACGAGCTTAAAGCTCGATATTACAAATTGGTGCGGGTTAGGAGCCTCTAACTCCTGGCCTCTTCCATGGCAAGGAAGCGCTCTAACAACTGAGCTAAACCCGCATAATGTTCGCTGCGTATCTCGCCGGCAAATCGTCACAATTTTGCGAACTCGCCTATGATGTGCGATGCAACAGCCAATCTTTCGATTACATAGTTAAGTATAGCAAACAAAACCGCTCATTTCAATAATCTTCTCACCAATTTCTCTTCGTATGATCCGGCGTGGCGTCTTTGTAATCTTCCAGGTGCTGGTTTCTTTCCTGGGATTTGCGCTGTTCGTTGTAGGCGTCGATGAATCGCTTGTCCAGTTCTTTGAGTTTGCCGTCGGTGCTGCCCGCGTCAACTTTTTCTTTATCGCCAGGGTTGGTGGCTGGAATACCTTGGTCGCCGTTTCTGAGCTGTTTTATCTGCGCCAACTTTTGCCGGATTCGCTGCTCAATAACGATTGCCGTTTTGCCGTCATCATTGTTCGCGTCGACTGTTTGGCTAGCAAATTGCACGCCGCAACTATCCTCGCCGTCGTGCAGTACGGCGTTTGCTTCGTCGTAGCGGATGATTGCCTGGTCGTAGCGTTTTTCGCTGGAAAGGGCGTCTGCCTGCGCCTCAATTGACAGTGACAGGTTGATGCGGACAGGACATTCGCGCGTTTTCGGCACTTTTTGCAGGGCTTGGCGGAATTGTTTTTCTGCCGAGTCGTAGCGGGCTTGCTTAAATAAAGCGTTCCCGTCATTAAAAAATACTTTATAAGATTCAAACAAATTCATGGTATAAATTGGCGATAAGCGAAAGGAAGCCTGGCTGTTGTCGCCGTCTTTATAGGCGGCGTGCGCTGCTAGCGACAGCAGAGGAAAACTCGTCAATTTAATAGCAACCAGCAGAATCACCACGCAAGCAGGGAACGAATAGCGGAGCAGTTTCCGGCGTTTTTCTCGGCGGATTTTTTCAAAATCTAGTTTTTTCAGGTCAAATGGACGATTCTTACTCACGATTTTCCTCCTCCGACGGCGTTATATTTTGAAGTTTGCATAGAGGCAAATAGATGTTTCTGATTTCAAAGGCCAGCAAAACAGCAGCCGCAAATATCGCTATCCAATAGATATCGTTGTAGCCGTCGAACGAGCGGCTGCTACTGACGGCTTTGTCGACGGAGCCGTTCTTGACGACGGCGTCGATGGAATCTGGGGTTTGCCGGTGCGTGTACGGCAGGCCTGTTTGATTTGCAATGTTTTTAAGGTTTGTCTCGTCAATTTTTGATACGGCATATTTCAAATCTGGCCCGCGTAGGTAAAAATCGTCAAAGCCGCCGCTGTAGCTTGGCGTTTTCATTTTTCCGCCGTTGGCAGTGCCATATCCCATGATCGCGCCACCGCCCAGCAGAGGCTTTAAGCTGGCGAATGATTTTGGCGAGGCGTCGCTGGTTTGTTCGCCGTCGCCCAGGTAAAATAGCAGCGAGGTGCGCTTGGGATTTTTATGCTTGGTGCGAGTAATTTCCGAGGCGATGGTGTCAATTGGTGTATCAATTGAGCTGCCCATGGCATAGCTTTCGCTGATGATATTTACTGTGTCAACTGCCGATTCAAACATTCTGACGTCCGTTGATAACGGCGAATTGACGAAAGTTTTATTGTTGAAAGTTATTAGGCTAAATCGGGCGCCGACCAGCTTTTTGGCAATTTCTTTGGCGTCGCGGCGCATGCCGTTGATTCGCGGCTGGCCGTTATCATAATCCTCGGCAGCAGAGCTCATAGTTGTGTCTATGACAACATAAACATCGACTAGCGGCGCGCCCCATTCTTTCACCTCGCCAGGAATAGCTGGGCGAAAACAAGCGGTAATGATAAGCAAGACAATACAGAACCGCCGCAGCCACGCTCGCCGGTTAGATATTGGTTTGGAGAAAATCCTCCAGCCGGTAAAAATTGCAGCAACTACCAGAATTATCAGCAGCAGATACCACAGCAAAATTGGTTGCACTATCATATGCGAAGCCTCCAATCAATAATAATAAGGGAAATTATGATGATAAGCATGCCGTACAGTAATAATTGCGGCTGATCGGTGCGAGTAACGCGCGGCGTGCCTTTGAAGCGGGAGGCGTCTTGGGCGGCGATTTTTTGGACAATGTTTGGAACTGTGTTTTTGTCACGCAGTGCATAATAATCGCCGCTCGTCGCCAGCATGGTTCGCTTCAATTCTGCCGCTTCGGCCTCGCGATTTTTATTACTATTTGGGTAAATGCCGTATACGCGGATGCCTTTTTGCTTGGCAAGTTCTGCTGCTTCGGGTAGGGAAATTATCGGTGTGCTAGCTAATTGGTTGTCGGTTCCTAGAATGATGCTCCGGGAGCGTTTGCTATCCAACTTGTCGAAGCGTCCGATACAGCTTGCCAGTCCGTCGCCGATCAGCGATGAGCCTTGTCCGCTCGAGACTGCCGTGCCAGATAAAATGTCAAAATATTCCAGCGTTCCAGGCGGCGTCAATGCCTTTTCAATCAGCGCTAGCTTACTGTCAATTAGGCTGGCGTCGTCTGTCAACGGAAATATCGCTGCCGGCGAGCGGTCAAATAATACTAAACCGAGCCGTTCGCCGTCAAATTTTCGCGCCAATGTGCGGTAAGTTTTAATAATCTCTACGTCATATTCATACATCGACCGCGACACGTCAAGGCATAGCACAATGTCGCGATTTTTCACCTCGGGAGAAACGACAGCTACCGACGACGGGCGGCCAGTGAGAATAATCATCATAACCAGCAGGAGCGCATGCAGTCCTAACACAACCGCCAATAGTTTTTTATACCGCCTGACCTGCTGAATATAGAGGGGGAAAGCACGCAGCCGCGATGTATTAGCGATAGGGAGTTTTTGTCTAGGCGCGTCATGGCGTTTCGGTCGGCTGTATCGGCGGAGTATAATCGGCGCTGCAAACCACAACAGGGCGATAATTATAATTAACGCCAGCGACAATTGCCAAAAAACTAATTCCATGCCGCTACCGTCTTTCTGGCTAGTGCTGTTGCCTCTGTGACGCTGCCTTGTTCGACCGCGGTAAATTCAGGAATATAGAATTGTTTGATGGCGGCCGCCAATGTTTTATAGCGAGTCTTTTCTAGATCTCGCAGCGTCAACGTGTCAACGCGGTGGCCATTTATCTCGACGACGAACATGCGAAGAATATGGCTTAATTTCTGGTGGGCTTTACGCGAGGATAACTTTCCGGCAGCGTGATTTTGTTCAATTTCGTCGATTAGCTGTTGGTATTTCTGTTTCAAGTCAGTCAAATCTGGCGGCGTGTACGGTTTTGGTTTGAGCGTAGCCAGGCTGCGGTGGGAGCGGCGGCGAGTCGAGTAAAACACAAATCCGTACCATAAAATAATCGCGCTTAAAAGCAGGCAGCCGATAACCAGCCAAAGCGGGTCATAATCTACCCATTCGCGAAGCTCAGCGCCAGCGTGCATGTTTTTGCCTTTCTAACAGCGAAAAGAAACTACCGACGACGTCCTCTTCTCCGGAAATTCGCTCGCTGATGACACCCAAACGCTCCAGGGCAGTGGAATATTCGTGGTAGTACAATTGCTGCCTGCGGTCGAAATCAGTCTGCAGTTTCGTTTGCTTGCGAATAAAATAAGGCAGCTCGGCCAAATCGTCAATATCGTAAAAACTGCGATTTCCGTCAAGTCCTGAAGTGTCATTGACAGTTATCCATAATATCTCGTGCTGGGCGCGCAGCCGCCGGATAATATGCTGGTGCTCGCCGGTCAGTTCATCGTCGTTGGCGACCACCACCAGCATCATCTTGCGCCGTAAGTTGCGTGCAATATATTCAAGCTGATTCATGATATTGCTAGGCGCTGCTGCTAGCTGAGTACTCTTTTCAATGTGCCGCAGTAGCTGCTCGATATGCCGATCGTCGCTTTTGAAAGGAATATAGGTGTTATTTTTGGCGTCGCCGGATACCAGTCCGATCAAATCGCCGTGTCGCAATACAATATATCCCAGGACTCCGGCAGTCATGATACTGATGTCGCGCTTATTGCTGCCGCTTTTACTGGTCGCTGCCATGTGGCGGCCAGTGTCGACTACTAGTAAAATATTATGTTTGCGGATTGCTTGGTAGCGTCGGATTCGAATACCGCTGCTGCGAGCAGTCGCTTTCCAGTCGATATCTTTTACATCGTCGCCAGGAATGTATTCGCGCAAATCGTCAAAATCGAGACTGCGCCCCTTAAATACCGAGCCGTATTGGCCGTCCAGCAAACTCCGCACCTTTTCATGGGCGTAGAGATCCATCTTGGCTTTGACTTTGGTGAAGAGACTTGGCATATTACGGCACAGGAACAGCGTTAAATATCGAATCAATGATAACTTCTGGATGAACTTGGTCGGCGATGGCGTCAAAATTGAGGATAATGCGGTGGCGCAATACGCTGTGGCGTAATTGTTTGACGTCCTCTGGAATAACGTAATTTCGGCCGTTAATCAGCGCGAGGGCTTTGGCGACTTGTTGGAAGGCGATGCTGGCGCGCGGGCTGGCGCCGTATTGGACGTAGCGCGCCGTTTCGCTGGGTATGATTGAGGCTGGATTGCGCGTTGCCGAGACAATTTTCACGATATAATTCTTAATGGCGTCGTCAATGTATACTTTTTGCGCCAAGTTTTGCAGCGTCTCGACCGCCGCCAGCTCAATATTCGGCGTATTGCTATTATTCGGCGCCTCGCTTAACTTGCCCGATTCTATGCGTTTCAAAATCTCTAATTCCTCGTCCGGAGCAGGGTAGGACAAAACTTCTTTCAACAAAAAGCGGTCTAGCTGCGCCTCTGGCAGCTCGTAAGTTCCTTCCTGTTCAATCGGGTTCTGAGTGGCCAGCACGATGAAAGGCTTCGGCAAATCATAGCGTTGTCCGCCGATGCTGGTCTGCTTTTCCTGCATCGCTTCCAGCATGGCACTTTGGGTTTTGGCGCTGGAGCGGTTAATTTCGTCCAGTAGTATGAAATTGGCGTGAACTGGGCCTAGCTCGGTGCGGAATTCGCCCTTGTTATAATCGTAAATCTGCGTACCGATGATGTCGCTTGGTAGCAAGTCTGGCGTGCATTGAATGCGCTTGAACGAGCCCTGCACGCTGGCGGCTAGTGTCTGCACGGCGGTCGTCTTGGCAAGTCCTGGTACGCTTTCTAGCAGAATATGCCCGCCAGTCATCAAGCTTACCATCAAAGCCGTCCGCAAGTTCTCTTGTCCGACCACCCGCGACGAGAAGGCGTCGAAAACAGTCTGGATATTTTGGTTAGCTGCGGCTAGCTCATCGTTGCTAATCGGCGCGGCGGCAGGTTGAAATTGTGCTGCTGGCTGTGCGGCAGGCTGGGATTGTGCTGCCGGCGTGGTTGCAGGCTGGGATTGTGCTGCCGGCTCGGTTGCTGGTTGAAATTGCGCTTCTGGCATATCTGCGGACGCACCATTGTCTGCCGGAGAATCCGACTGAGCTGGCGCTGGTTCTTGATCTGCTGATATAAACGGATTTGGATTCATAATAATTATTCCTTTCTATGTCCAATATTGCGAAATATTCGTTACTAACAAGCGGCACTCTTCCGGAGTGTAGCTATCCTTTTGCTCAAAATAATGCTCCGCCGGAAACATATGAGTCATGACATCCAGGGCGACGTCTTTATCAGTTTGCAGGTGAAAATAATCTGCCGCCGTACTATCTACGTTGCCGCCCAGTCCATATAAGGCTCTGTAGCGCACGCTCTTCAAGTATTCCAAAGCCATCGCAATCTCTATCCGGTCTTCGACGATGTCGCCGGTCAGCAGCAATACTCTGCCATTGAGTCCGTCCTTAGAAAATGTCCCGTATTGATCGAGGATGCGATTCAGCTCAGAAAAAGCCTGGCGCTTCATGTCTTCTAGTACCGAGCGGGATTCTAGCTCAATGCCGTCGCGCTGCGGTTTTTCCAGATCAGGGTTCCATGTGAACATACCCGCCGGATCAATTAGCCCGACCACCCGCGGATCGCCAGGGATAATGATTCGCTTGCTAAGCAAAGGAAACACCCAAGCGTTAATCTCGCTCGCCAAACCAATGCAAGCTGTCAGCGCATCTTCTTTCAGCGCAATGACAACCGCTTCCTGGCCCTTCAAATCGCTCACGCGTCCCGCCAAAGTCCGCCCCAGCTCAATCCTATTGATATAGTACATACTGGTTATGATTATGCCTGAAAGCGCGGGAGAATGCAATTGCGGCGGATACTAGTCTGTTTCAGACTGTAGCAAGCTAGACTATATCCATCGAGTGTATGATTTTAGTCCCGCCGCTCTACCGCGATCGTACATTGCGCCATCAACGCCACCGCCGCGCCGAGTGCTGCGAGGGTTGGCAGCAGCAGTACGCCGACCACGCCGGCAGTGACGGGGAATTCCATGATGCTTTCGCCTTTTTCGTTCTTGATGATAACGCGGCGGACGTTGCCTTCTTTGATGAGTTGCTTGACCTTCTCGACAACTTGATCGCCGTTGACACTAAATTCTTCGGTGCGGTTTTGTTCGCTCATGGTTACTCCTTACTTTTTATTCCCGCGGATTGCGTCGATCAGTTCAATTGGGAAGAGCATCATCGTCTTTTGTGATGGTTCGGTGGAGATGCGCTCCAGCGTGTTCAGGGTGCGCAGGTTAATCGCGCCTTGGGTTTTTGCCAGGATCTCGGCGGCTTGCGCCAGTGTTTCGGCAGCAGCTTTTTCGCCGTCGGCGTTGATGATGTTGGCGCGGCGCTCACGCTCGGCTTCGGCTTGTTTGGCCATGGCGCGCTTCATGTCGCCTGGTAGTTCAATGTTCTGAATCTTGACATTCTCGACATCGATACCCCATTTGTCGGTCTCGGCGTCAACAATTTCCTTAATTTGCTGTGAGATCTCCTCGCGCTTGGCGAGCAGGTCATCCATGTCGACGTTACCGGTGACGTCACGCAGGGCAGCTTGGGCAAATTGGCTGGTGGCATAAATATAATTGGTCGTCTCCAGCACCGCTTTTGGCGCGTTAATTACTCGGAAATAGACCACCGCATCAACGCCGACGGTGACGTTGTCTTTGGTGATGACTTCTTGTTTCGGCACGTCAATAGGTGTCGAACGCACATCGACCATCATCATCGTCTGAAAAATCGGTATCACCACCCTTAGACCCGGCTCGCGCACGCCAGTAAACTTACCGAGCGTCAACACCACGCCGCGCTGATATTGATTGACTACCTTGATACCGCTCAGCACATAAATAGCCACGATGACTAAAATTACTATCATTATTTCCATAAACACCTCCTATTTATATAATGATATTCTAGCACCAAAGCGGTATAATAACCATATGAGCAATGAGCAAAACACGAATCCGCAGTCGCCAGTTTCACAAACAACGCCAACGATGCAGCCAATGCCCGACCAAGCGCCGCAAGTGATACCAACAGCACAGCCGTTACCTAGTCAATCACCGCAAATGGCAAACCAACAGTTAGCAGTAGAACCTGAGGCGGAGGCGGTTACAAACCCTAACGACGCTCCTAAAGGTATTATTCAGCAGCATCGAGAGTTTGTTAATAGTAGTAATAATATTGTTTTTCATCTAGCGCGCAGTACAACAATTACCCTGATTGTTTTCTTCGTTGGGGCTTTTTTGATGTTTATTGCTCGCATGCAAGACGAGCCGTTTTTTGGACCTGTAATAGTTAATCTTTTCTTGGTACCGTTTTGCTTGACTCTCGGGACAGCTCATTCACCGTTAGCGAGGCTGCGGCTATGGCGAATTGTAAGTTCAATCATGCTGATGCTGAATGTAGGCATGCTATTCATGCATGGTTTATTTGGTATCGCAAAGGACAACGACCCCAGCCCTGCAGTTGGTAGTATGCCGCTATGGATGCTGCCTGCCGAAAAATCCTTGATCACAGTATTAGCGTATATGGTATTTATTATTCCGCCAGCCATTATTTTCTTAGTTACTACGCTGAAGTATTCTAAGGCTACTCAGCTAAAATAGGCTGTTCACGTTAGTAAATACTTATAATCAGTCAAGCTTTGAATATGTGCTAAGTAGGTTGACATAATACCCCCAGGGGGTATATAATGACTTTATGGATACAGCAGATATCAAGCGGCGAGCTCTGCATCGCACAAAAATTATTTTAGGGCAAATGCGCGGACTCGAGAAGCAGATTGCTAACGACGCGTACTGCATGGATATTTTAACGCAAAGCCTGGCGCTGCAGAAGTCGCTGGCATCACTCAATAAGCTCATTCTGGAGCGGCACTTGCGCACGCACATTGCTGACAAAATAGCCTCGGGCGATGAAATCCAGCAAAATGAAGCTGTCGAAGAACTACTTAATTTATACGAATTAAATAATATAAGGACGAAATGATGCACCACGAATCTCACCCTCACTGCAATACAAAAACCTCAACCAAACGCATGGCATTAGCCGCGACCTTGCACTGCTTGGCGGGCTGCATGATCGGCGAAATGCTCGGCGTCACCATCGGCACGCACGCTGGATTTACACCGCACGCCACGGTAATTTTGGCGTCAGTTTTGGCATTTACATCTGGCTATACTGTATCAACTATCCCGCTGGTACGTGCTAAGTTATCGTTCATCAAAGCCTTCAAATTGGTTTTCGCTGCCGATACGTTATCAATTCTGTCGATGACCATCGTTGACAATGTCATTATGCTCGTTGTGCCAGGCGCCATGAACAAAGACCTCACTCATCCGATGTATTGGGCAAGCCGGCTGCTGTGCATGACTGCCGCGTTCCTAGTGTCGTACCCTGTCAATTTATATTTATTGCGCCGTGGCAAGGGTCACGCGCTGACTCATCAGTATCACCAACATAATAAATAATAACGGCGCGCGGATAAATTCCAAGGAGCCTTGGCTTTTTCCTTGCCAGCTCGCCAGATTTTTAGTACAATCATAAGGTAAATTTGTGGCTCTTTAGCTCAGTTGGTAGAGCAGAGGCCTGAAGAGCCTTGTGTCACTAGTTCGAGTCTAGTAGGAGCCACCAGTAAAATACTCTCCCCGCCGGAGAGTGTTTTTCTTTAGGCTAGAAAGCAGGTATAATAATTTTAATGAGAAGTATTCAGCGAAAGCAAGTATCTTGGCGCGGGCCGATAATTTTCGGTGTAGTCTTGATAGCGGTAATTGTCTTGGTGTGCATAGCGACCTACTTTACATTTCGTTCATCGGGTGGCTACACTGCCGTTAAATTGCAACCAGCTCGTGAAAAATTCCCTGATATTCAGGTAGATAAGCTGTCGCCGCTACGTGCTCGCGCTATAAATATACTTCGCCAACAATATGATAATCCGCAGCCTGGCCCGTTTTATAGCCAGGGCGAGAAGCAGGATTGGTGCGCAAATTTTGTTAGTTGGGGCAGCCGCCAAGCTGGCGCGCCGCTAACTAATCCGCATAGCGGCGGTTGGCGTATTCCAGGTGTGCGCAGTCTCGAGACGTATTATCGTAACGCTGGTAAGTTCCGCGCCGCAAATAGCGGCTACCAGTTGCAGCCTGGCGACGCTATTATGTATGACAACGCCAGCCGTCACGGCGAGCATGTGGACTTTGTGCTCAAATACGATAACGGCAAGGTGACGACTATTGGCGGTAACGAGGGCGGCGTGATTAATATTCAGCAGTCGGATCTCAGCCGCGACGGACCGATTCGCGGTTTTGGACTGCTAGAATGCTGGCGCACATTTCAATTTCTTAACCGTATACGGTATGATAGGATTATGTTCAAAAAGTATATCAAGAAGAAGCTTCAAAAGTATGTTGTTAAGTACTTTGAGCTGCATCCGCATGTCAGATTGATAGTTGTTGCTGGCAGTGTTGGCAAAACTAGCACCAAGCGTGCTCTCGGCAGGCTATTATCGCAGCGTTTTCGCGTCCGCATGCACGAGGGTAATCATAATTCAGAAGTGTCGGCGCCATTGGCAATTCTCGGCATTAACTTACCAGAGAGACTGCATAGCCCATTGGCGTGGCTAGGTGTTTTTAGGGCAGCGCATCGCCGCGTCTATAGTCCAGCGGATGTCGATATTATTATCCAAGAATTAGGCGTTGATCATCCAGGCGAGATGATGGATTTTGGCACTTACTTGCGGCCGAATATTGCGCTGGTCACAGCGATAACGCCTGAACATATGGAATTTTTTGGCTCAATTGAACATGTGGCTCAAGAAGAGCTATTTGTTGCTAAATTTTCTGAATATACGCTAATTAACCGCGATGACATCGACGGGCGATTCGCAGATTTCTTGGAATCGGCGAACTTTAGCACTTACGGCACGACTGGGCTAGCAGAGTTTCGATTTGAGCAACAGCAGCTTGATGAAAACGGCTACAGCGGCACGGTTATTGCCCCTAACGATATTCGTTTTCCCGCTACTATTAAAGTAGTGGGCGAGCATAGCTTGCGCCCGATCATGGGGGCAGTTGGCGCGGCGATGATGCTCGGGTTGCCAGTGGAAGACATTATACGCGGCCTGTCGCTCCTCAAGCCAGTGCCGGGGCGGATGAATCTGCTGCGCGGCATTGGCGGGGTGACTATTATAGACGACACTTATAATTCTAGCCCGGCAGCGGCTCAGGCGGCGCTGCGAACTCTGTATGAGTTCACGGACGTACCGAGTCGAGTGGCTGTTTTTGGCGATATGCTAGAGCTTGGCGGCAGCAGCCAGGCCGAGCACGAGAAGCTCGGTCGCATGTGCGATCCGAATCTTTTGTCGTGGGTGGTAGTTGTCGGCGTGGCAGCGACGCAATACTTAGCACCAGCGGCCCGTTCGACAGGCTGCCAAGTTCATGTGGCGCGCAACGCTATCGAAGCTGGCGAATTCGTCCGTTCAATAACCGAGCCGGGGACGGTAGTGCTAGTCAAAGGCTCGCAGAACGAAATATTCCTCGAAGAATGTGGTAAGGTGCTCTGCGACATGACCGAGGACGCTGAATTAGTCCGCCAAAGCGATAAATGGCTAGCTATCAAAGACAAATATTTCCAGCAATTCTAATCGTGTGTATAATAGGTTTAAGTTAAGGAGTAAAGGAGTAAGCTAGCAATGAAACAAGACGGTGCGCCAAAGAAGCCGAAGCCCACTAAAAAGAGGGTTTCTGACAAGCCCAAAACCAAGGTCAAAACTGAGACCAGTAAAAAAGCTAAAGTTTCAACAAGCACGACAGCATCAGCGCCAGCGCCAGCCGAACAATCCGCTGCAAAATCCAATGCTGTAGCAGAACAGCCAGCCGCCGCTCCGGTTATCACCAACCAGACTATGGCTCAACCTATAGCTCAGCCAGCATTGCCGCCGCAGATGGCGATGGGCCAGCGAAAGTCTAAAGCGGGCTTGATTATTGCTATTTGCGCCGCAGTATTAGTTGTGCTGCTGGCGATTGCTGGCGCTACTGCTTATGCGTTTTATCAGAAGCCAGAAAACGTCTTGCTCGATGCGGTTAGCAAATTGCCGCTCGCTACCAAAGTCTCGACTAAAACCACAGTGAACTCAAACTTCTCTTATGAAGCCGACGGTGTGAACATTAAGTTCAAAAAATTCACATTTGATACAGGCGCTGAAAATACGCCGAAATTTGACGCAAATGCCGAGTTAGTTCTAGAGGTGAATGGCAAGGAGCTGTCTCTCAAGGCTAGCGGTTTGGTAACTGACAACGGCACGGTCTATTTCAAGGATAATATCGTATCAAGTATCAAGGAGACGTTGTCTATATTACATCAAAAGCTGCCAGCTCAGGCTGAAAAACATCTGAAAAAGATTGACGGCAAATGGGTAAAGTATTCGCTAGCCGACGCTCGCAAGCAGGACAAAAAATCAGCCAATCAACTGCAATGTGTGATTGATGCTTACAAAAAATACTCCAAAGACGACAAAGCTAAGCATCAAATCTCCAGCGTTTACAAAAAACATCCATTTATAATTATTGACGAGGAAGTTAAATCGCAAAATGGTAATTTTGGCTACGACGTATCAGTTGATGACGACAAGGCAGAGGCTTTCTGGAAAGATTTTCGAGAAACCTCTTTCGCTAAAAGCGTTGAATCTTGCGCGCCGAACGTTTCGTCTTCGTCTGATACTTACAAGTCTGCCAAAAAAGCCAAATCAAAAGCTGCCGCTACCATGACCGTTTGGGTGTCGCAATGGTCGCATGAACTGCGCGGCGTTGACGTTAAGGCTACTAACCTTAAGACCGATAGCCGTTCCGACAAAAACTACAATGTTAGCGCCAAAACAGTTATTGATTTTAGCAAAGGTTCGCAGGTCGCTGTTCCAGGCGACGCCATAAGCGCTGAAGAGTGGGCAAGGGCAATCAGCCAATCTTTTCAGTCGGTATCTGGCGGTAGTTATTTATCTTCGCCAACCGTTGATGCCGATAATGACTTAGAATATGGCGATTACGACGATTAATTACTAGAACCAGCTGTGTTTTATCTGTTATACTGATAGTTGATGAGACACTATAACCCTTCTGAAATTGAGCCGAAATGGCAGCAAATCTGGGCGGATGACCAGCGTTATCATACGAACGAGTCAAGCGCCAAGCCAAAATACTATGTGACGGGCATGTTTCCGTATCCAAGCGGCGCAGGCATGCATACCGGGCACTTTATGGAGCATTCCATTGTCGACGCGGTGGCGCGTTTTCGCCGGGCGCTCGGTTACAACGTAATGTATCCGATTGGCTGGGATAGCTTTGGTTTGCCGGCCGAGAATTACGCTATCAAAACTGGCCGCAAACCTCGAGAAACTACCGCTGACAATATTGCGAATTTCAAAAAACAATTGCGCAGTGTCGGTGCTAGTATCGATTGGTCGCGCGAGATTAATACCAGCGACCCAGAATACTACAAATGGACGCAGTGGATATTTACTAAGCTGTTTGAAAAGGATTTAGCCTATCAAAAAGAATCGCTGCAATGGTGGTGTCCAAAGGATAAGACGGTTCTCGCCAACGAGCAGGTGATTGACGGCAAATGCTGGCGCTGCGACTCGGTCGTTGTCAAGAAGTCGATGAAACAGTGGTTCTTCCGGATTACTGCTTATGCCGAGCAGCTGCTTGCCGAGCTGCCAGAGATGGATTGGCCCGACAAAATCAAAATTGCGCAGACTAACTGGATTGGCAAAAGCGAAGGCGCTGAGATTACTTTTCAAGTTGACGGCAGCGACGATACGATAACTGTTTTCTCGACGCGTCCTGATACGATTTTTGGCGCAACCTTTCTGGTGTTAGCGCCCGAGCATCCATTAGCGCGCACGCTGTTGACCGATGAAACGCACGAATTAGTCGAGAACTATATTAATGATGCCGTCAAGAAATCAGAGATTGAACGCACCAACGACACCAAAGAAAAAACAGGTGTTTTTAGCGGCAGCTATGCTATCAATCCAGCGACTGGCCAAAAGATTCCAATTTGGATTGCCGATTATGTTCTGGGGGGCTATGGCACTGGTGCGGTGATGGGCGTGCCAGCGCATGACGACCGCGACTTTGCTTTTGCTGAAAAATTTGAGCTGCCAGTCGTTGAGGTGATTGAGAGGCCCGAGGATGACATTGACACCGACGCTTGCTATCACGGTGAAGGGGGTTTGGTGAATTCTGGCGCTTTTGACGGTACGCGCAGCGAGGATGCTCGCGAGCAAATTGTCGCTTGGCTCGAGCAAGAGGGTAAAGGCAAGTCGCAAATTACTTACAAAATGCGCGATTGGCTAATCAGCCGCCAGCGCTATTGGGGCGCGCCGATTCCGATTATTTATTGTCCGGAGCACGGTGCAGTGCCAGTTCCAGAAAGTGATTTACCAGTACTATTGCCAGATGTCGATGATTTCCAGCCGCGCGGCGATGGCAAATCAGTCTTGGCGGCGCAAGAAGACTGGGTGCAGACGACTTGTCCAGTTTGCGGCTCTCCAGCTCGGCGCGAAACTGACACGATGGACGGTTACGCTTGCAGTAGCTGGTATTTGCTGCGGTATACCGATCCGCACAATGCGCAGCAGGCTTGGGCGCCAGACAAGGCAAATTACTGGGCGCCGC
>JABCOE020000027.1 GCA_013333795.2 Candidatus Saccharimonadota bacterium
AAAGATAAAGATAAAGATAAAGACAGTAAAGGTAAGGGGTCAGTAGTAGCAGTAGCAGATAATCGCGGTATAGAATTTTTACCACTTGACGAATTAATCGCTAAAAAGAACTATACAGATAATAAACGACCTGAAGAAATAACAGCTGATAATAAAGAGGACGATACAGATAAACGTTTTAAAGAAATAACTGGGCCTCTTGAAAAAGATGGTTTAGGTGCTGCC
The DNA here is from genome assembly GCA_013333795.2 of Candidatus Saccharimonadota bacterium. GTDB lineage: Bacteria > Patescibacteriota > Saccharimonadia > Saccharimonadales > Saccharimonadaceae > Saccharimonas. The sequence continues at coordinate 226 of JABCOE020000027.1, forward strand.
GCAGAAGGAGATTTAGGTGCTACGGCTGTTTCTACCATGGTACGCGTAGCTGCGTGATAAGTGTGTTAAAATACAAACATGTACAGAGGATCCCGACCGAGAATTTTACCGATAATCATTACTATTATTACTGTGGTGGGTGTTATTGCTATTTTGGTAACACTTGTGCGATCGTTGCTGAATCCGGATAAAAAGACTGAGCAGCCGCAAACTCCCGAACAATCGTTAGAGAGCAAAATCAAAAATCAAGACCCAATTCGCAGCGTGCGCTGGACAGTGCGCGGTCCGATTGTTGCCGATGAAGAATTCAAGAGCTACCAGATTACAGTTAGTCCAACATCGCGTAAATACGTTATTTATTCGGGTTATCTGGATAGAGTTTTGGACAAGAAGGAATATGCTAATAATAGCAATGCTTATGAACAGTTTACTTATGCGCTAGTCAAGGTCAACATTCAGGCTTCTGATAACAAATCAAACGATGATATTCGCGGTGTATGCGCTACTAAAGGGCTGGCTTACGTATTCGAGACGCGCGATGGCGACAATACCGATACCAATTTGTGGACGTCAACTTGCAAGGACTCGCCTGGTACGCTTAACGCTGATACTCTGAAGCTCCAAGCTCTTTTTGTCAATCAGATTCCAGATTTCAAACCGTCATTTAATAATATTTTCTAATCATGGCAATAAAAGCAGTTATTTTCGATTGTTTTGGCGTACTGTACGGAGGCAGTATTGATACGCTAATAAGAATGGCCGAGCCAGAGGGCAAGGTAATGCTGCGCGACCTCAGTAAACAGCACGATTACGGTTTTATTAGCGGCAGCGAGTATGAATCGGGAATTGCTGAGTTGTTTGGCTGGACACGGCAGCAGACGCATGATTTCTTGATGCGCAAGCGGATTCGCAACGAGGAATTGATAAACTATATCGTGAATTTACGCCGGCAGTACGCTAATTTGAAGATGGCGATGTTGAGCAATGTTGGCGGCGGTACGCTGGAATATCTATTTGCGCCAGGCGAATTAGAAAAAATGTTTGATGTGCGCGTGTTGTCGTACGAGGAAAGCTTGGCCAACCCAAACCCAGAAATTTTCACGCTGACAGCTGGCCGCTTAGGTGTCGCCGCTAGCGAATGCGTGATGATTGACGATCGTGTCGAAAATTGCGAAGGCGCCGAGGTAGCGGGAATGATGGCGTTGCAGTACACCGATAATGAGCTGCTTATTAAGCGTTTGAACGCTCTGTTGGAGGCATAAATGCCAGAACTTCCTGAAGTCGAGACGGTTCGCCGCGGGTTGGCGGAGTTACTGCCGGGCCGAGTGGTGGCGCGAGTGGCAGTGTTTGATTCGCCAAAAAGCTTTCCGAATGCGCTGGCTGATGTTGAACAATTTTTATATGGCGCGTGCGTAACGGCGGTGCGGCGGCGGGCAAAGGTGCTGATGATTGATTTGGATACTCGCTATTCGCTGGTGGTGCATTTGAAGATGACGGGGCAGCTAGTTTTTCGCCAAAGCTCTCGTCATAGCGCTCGGGTATCCCCAAAAAAATCTCGGGGCCCACGTAAAGTTGCCCAAGATTTTTCTGCGGATACCGCTCGCGAGATCGATGACTTCGCTGGCGGGCATCCAAACGACAGCTTAATCGGCGAGCTGCCGGATCGGTCGACGCGGGTGCAGATTGATTTTGTGGACGGGTCGCGGCTGTTTTTTAATGATCAGCGCAAATTCGGCTGGATGAAGTTGCTGCCGACAGCAGAAGTGCAAAACTTGCCGTTCATGCAAAAAGTTGGGCCGGAACCGCTTGATCCTCAGCCGCGCGCCGAAGATTTCATCCAGCGGATTCGCCGCCGCCAAAATTCGATGATCAAGCCAGCGTTGCTTGATCAGGCGGTGATCGCCGGGGTTGGTAATATTTATGCTGACGAGGCGTTGTGGGCGGCGCGTATTCATCCGCAAACGCGGGTAAAAAACATCAGCGATCAGCAGCTGAATACATTATTTAAGGAGTTGCGGCAAATCTTGCAATTGAGTATTGCCCAGGGCGGTTCGACTGATAGGAATTATGTTGATGCCGAGGGTCGAAAAGGGAATTACCTGACATTTGCTCATGTGTTTCGCCGCGAAGGCCAGGCTTGCCATCGCCATTCCGACCAAGCAATCATCAAACTAAAAGTTGGCGGTCGCGGCACGCATATTTGTCCGGTCTGCCAGGTGGAGGTTAAATGATTTATCTGATTGTTGGCACGAACGCCTACCGCGTGCAGTATGAGATGCAGCGATTGGTGAAATCGTTAGGCGTTCGGCCCGAGAAAATCGACGCAAGCAGTCTTGATTTGAATAAATTAGCCGATACGGTACGCGGCTTGAGTTTATTCCAAGAACGGCGGCTGATTGTTATTGAACGGCTCTCGGAACGAAAAGACTTGTGGGATAAACTATGTGAATGGGCTAGCGATATTGCGGCAGAAACCTACTTAGTATTGATTGAGCCGCGCCCGGATAAGCGTACCAAAACTTTCAAAACCTTGCAAAAAACTGCAAAGCTAGTTGAAGCAACGCCGCTGACTGATCGCCAGCGTCCGGCGGCCGAAAAGTGGCTGCTAGACTATGCAAGCGAGCACGGAGTAAAGTTGACGAAACCACAGGCTAGTAATATGGTAGCGCGGGCAATTGTCGCCGATGAAAAATCGCGTTCTGCTGAAATTGATCAATTACAATTAACTCATGCTGTAGCTGCCTTGAAAAATGCCGTGAAAATTGACGATGCAGCGATTGCAACGGTTTTGCCGCCAGCACGTGAGTTTTCGGTGTTTGATATCATTGAATTGGCAGTGCGCGGCAAAACGGCAAGTCTACGGAGCGCGCTTGATGAACTTCGCCGCAGCGACGATGTTTATAAAGTGGCGCCGTTAGTTTGGTCGCAATGGTCGCAATTGGTATTGCTGGCTAAGGCCGAAGTAGCTGGCACTAGCGATACGATTGATTTCGGTATACATCCGTTTGTTGCCAAGAAGTTGCGGCCGCTTGCTCGGCAGCTGTCGCCAAAGGACTTGGCGGAATTGACTGAATTAGCGGCGGAGCGCGATTATCAGATGAAAACATCATCAGTTGATCCGTGGATAGTGTTGGAGGATTTTTTGTTTCGGGTGGCTTCGCGGCAAAAGTAAAACGCTCCGGCTTGCGGAGCGCTTTAATCTCGTTAGTATAAATTAAGCAGTTTTAGCTACGGTCTTCTTGGTTGTGGTTTTGGCGGCTGGCTTTTTGGCAGGAGCTTTTTTGGCCTCAGTAGCTGGCTTAGCGGCTTTCTTTTCTAGTTTGACGCCAGCAGCCTTAGCGACCTTGGCTAAGGCTGATTTGCGGCGGCTGACGGTTGCCTTTTTGAGCAGGCCTTTCTTGACAGCAGTATCTAGCTCGCTTTGAGCTTTGCTCAGGGTAGCGGCGCTCGGGTTGGCCAAAAATTCCTTGGTGGCAGATTTGATATCGCGCTTGATACCGATGTTACGCTGGCGGCGCTTAGCGGTTTGCTTCATTCGCTTAACGGCTGATTTGATGAGTGGCATAAATTCCTTTACCTCTGTTATTGATTTAGTGTATACAATCAGTTTTCAATTATAACTTATACACCTCTGTTTGTAAAGTGGCGCTTGCTTGTTTTGTAAATTAGTATTGACTTTGTCGTGATGCTTATGTTATAGTACATAAAGTCTATAGCGAATAAAAACAAATAGGATAAAATATGGCAGACGTGCTAAACCAGATAGTAGAGAAAGTCAAAGAAAGTAATAATATTCTCGTTACGGTTAGCGCCAATCCGTCGGTTGACGAATTGAGCGCTGCTTTGGGCATCACGCTGCTAATCAATAAGTTAAATAAGCATGCGACGGCAGTATTCAGCGGGGCGGTGCCGCCAGCGATTAAATTTCTACAGCCCGAGAAAACGTTTGAAAGTACAGTTGATAGTTTGCGCGACTTTATCATCGCGCTGGATAAGGAAAAGGCTGATCACTTACGTTACAAGATTGTCGATGATATGGTCAAGATTTTTATTACGCCGTACCGTACAACAATCAACCAGAAAGATTTGGACTTTAGCCAAGGCGACTATAATGTCGAGATGGTGTTGGCAATTGGCGTCAAAGATGAAGCTGATTTGGATCATGCGCTCGAGAGCCATGGGCGAATTTTGCACGATGCGGTTGTAGCAAGCGTATCGCTTGGCGAGTCAACCCAGGTCGGTAGTCTGGAGTGGAGTAATCCGCGAGCTAGCTGTTATAGCGAGGTTTTGTGCCGGTTGGCTAACGAATTAAGAGGCGAGAGCCGGTTGATTGATGAGCAAATTGCTACGGCGTTTTTGACAGGTATCGTGGCAGCAACCGAGCGTTTCAGTAATGCGCATACTAGCTCGGCGGCGATGACCGTGGCCGCTCAATTGATGGCAGACGGTGCTAACCAGCAGCTAATTGCCACTAAGCTCAAAGAATCGCACGATAAGCCGATTCCAGTGCCTGAAGCGAAAAGCAAGGACGAAGAAAAATCCTCCAAAAAGGATGAGTCTAAAAATTCTGGCGACATTGGCGCATTGTCGATTTCGCACGAGCCAGTTGGTGATGTTGACGACGTCAAGAATGCAATTGATAGGCGCCATTCCGACGAAGCTCTGAGGGCTGCTAATGAAGAATTAGAGAAGCGAAGCAGCCGAGATGCCGCCGCTGCCGCCGAAAAGAAATTAGCCGAACAATTAGCATCAATTCCTGCTGTTGAGCCTGAAGCTGATAGGCGAGATATGCCGTCGGTCGCCGATTTGCAGCGCGATATTGCTGCTAGCTCAGCAGAAGTAGATGAAGCGGCCAAAGAAGATCTAGCTTTGCCGCCAGTTGCTCCATTTGCGCCAGGGCCAGGTCTAGTGATGCCAGTTAGCCCGGGCGAACCGTCGATTGGTGGTACTTTCAACGCGACCACCGAACAGGCTGCCGAAGAAGCTAGAAAAGCTGAAAAAGACATGCATAATCGCGTCATTTTAAGCCACGATCGCGGCGCGGTGGCGTCGCAGCCGCCGTCAATGCAATCGCCATTTAATGCCGTAGCTGATAAGACCGAGGTAGAACCGACAGTTCGCGATGTCTTATCAGAAGCTGCGCCAGTTGATGCGGCGCCCGAGGCGGTTTCTTCGAAAGGGGTAACAGTACAGCCGAGTATGCCAGCAATGCCAGCGCCTAGCGTAGAAGCTGCGCCAGTCGTAAATCCTGCTAGTTCAGACCAAGACCAAGCGCGGGCTGCCGTTGATGCAGCTCTGTCGGCAGCATCAGCTGCGCCATCGTCTGGCGCGGTTGACGATTTGCCGCCACTACCGCCATTACCGCCGTTGCCAGATTTTTCATCCTTGCCGCCAGTACCAGCTAATGGCGGGGTCGGAGCTGACACTTTAGAATCTACTCTACCGCCGCCGCCAGCTCCAGCAGTTTCGGCACCAACATCAAATGATCCAGCTCAGTTCAAGATTCCAGGGCAAGCTTAAGCTTGCGAATAGGCTTCAGATTGACTCTGAAAAGATTTTAGAATCAATGCTACGGGGTATGCTGATATACTTGAAATATGAATGACAGGGTTATACTGATCGATAAGCCGCCAGGCATGACTAGCTTCGGGGTGGTGGCGCGAGTTCGCCGCGTGCTTAGCCATCGGGCTGGCAAAAAAGTCAAAGTCGGTCATTGCGGGACGCTTGACCCGTTTGCGACGGGCCTGCTGATTTTGGTTACGGGCAAGGAATGCCGCAACGCGATGCGTTATACCAAGCTTGATAAGGTTTATGAAGCGACGTTCCGGTTGGGGCAGACTAGTACAACTGGCGACCCGGAAGGCGAAATTATGCCGTACGTTGCAAATAGTAAGCCGCAAAATGATACTCAAACTTCACCCATCTCCAAACAGCCGGATATAGTAGTCGTCAAGTCCGTCCTAGCGCAATTCGTTGGCTATATCAAGCAGCGTCCGCCAGCGGTCAGCGCTATCAAAATTAACGGACAGCGGGCCTACAAATTAGCTCGCAGCGGTAAAAAAGTTGATATACCAGAGCGTACAGTGACGATTTATGCACTGGAGCTGCTTGCTTACGATTATCCGCTACTCAAAATTCGAGCCCATGTCTCTAGCGGCACCTATATTCGTAGCCTGGCGGCTGATATCGGTGAAGCGCTAAATACGGGCGCTTACTGCCAGGAGTTGCGCCGTACGCAGATTGCCGATTGGCAAGTCAGCCAAGCGCAGAAATTGGCCGATTTTGGCATTGAATCATAAGAAGCATAGAAATTTGCTTATTTAGATACTAAACTTATTAAGAGCTGGATAGACCAGTCTCGTCAGATTACGATTAGCGATATTGAGAAAATCTATAGGGTAATAGATATGATAAGGAGTTCGCATAACTTGACTAATTAGCGTATCTCTGCTAAAGTTGTTAGCTATGATATCAAAGGATAACAAAGCGAAAGCTATTGCTTTGACTCAGGTCAACGAGAACGATGTCGGCAGCCCGCAAGCGCAGATTTCGATCTTGACGGCTCGTATCAAAGAGGTGACTGAACATCTCAAGTCCAATAAGCACGACCGTATGGCGCGCCGCGGACTGATTCAGATGGTAGGTAAGCGCAAGCGCATGCTGAAATACCTTGAGAAGACGAACTTTGAGGCCTACAAGGCAACGCTAGAGAAGCTCGGTCTGCGCAAATAAACGTGCAGCCTGGGCCAAAAACCGTCTCGTATCGAGGCGGTTTTTGGTTTGTAAAGATAGGGTATGGTTGTCGTATTGCTAAAATTGCTAATCTAAGTAATAATATTGACAAAAAGCATAAGCTATGCTAGTATAAAAAGGTAAGTAAACGGCAAAACAAAAATGAACACAAAAGAACGCTTTCCAATATCTTCTCATGAGGTGACTAACAGCCGCAGCGAGTCGTTTGACTATAAGAAGTACGGTATTGAGCCGATAGTTAAGTCTAACTCTCTTGATGGTGATAATTTTAGTACGCCGCACGAATGGACGCCGGCTGGCCGGGCCGAGAAAGTCAATGATGCTCGCGATGCGGTAGCGATTGCTTTCGGCGATAAGCCGCCCGCTTTGGCGCGCCAAGAGTCGAATACCGGCAGGCAGTTGCTGGTTGGCGAGGCTTACAAAGCCGCTACTGACGGCGGCGCGGCACCGACGAACGAGCGTGCATCTACACGGCGAGTCCTTATGACTGGCGAGAAAATAACTGGTAAGTTGCCGTCGCATGCTGATGCCGAGAGAGGACCGCAAAGTGTTGATGAAATGCTTAATCGGCGCGCTGATTTGTTAGCAAAAGGCGTTCCAGAGGATTTGGTTGATGGTATTGTCAGTGGTGAGCATAACAGGGATAGAGGCGATAATCTAGTTCAATATGCTTCGCGGCCGCCAGTTGAGCAAGCAGTATACGAGCAGCCAGCGATACGCGAGGAGTCAGATGAGTTGGTTTCGCGTGAGACCAGTGCTAGCGATGCTGTGCCCAAAGTACAAGAAACACCGTTGCCGCCGCATGCTGAGATTCCGAAAGCAGAAACTGATGTCGCCAAGCCGCCTAGCGAACCTGAACCTAAAGCGTCGAAAGAAAACACGCCGCCAGAAACCGCTAGAAACGAAAGTTCAAAGGCAGAAACTACAGAAGCTAAACCTGCCACAAATAATAGTACCGCAGAGAAAAATCCGGCAGAACAGGTTGAGCGGCCAGCAGAAGATAAGACATCACCAGTAGAGCAGCCAGATGGCAATCAAAAAAATACGGTAAAATCTGAAGCAGACGTATCGAAGTCAGACGGAAAACAGGACGCTGGAGAGCAAAGTACGAAACAACCTGGCGAGCGCCAACCATTCAACCAAGAAAGAGCCAACAAATGGGCGGAAGACTTCTTGAGGGCTTATGGCAGATTTCTTGGCCAAAATGTTAGGGCAGAGTTAGCCGATAGGCTAAAAGCTAAAGGCGGACTAAATGTTGATGCAGAAACTCTTCAAACAATGTCTAGGCTAGCGAAAGAAGCTAACCCGCGGTCGCCGATATGGCAAACTGAACCAGGCAGCGGCTCAACTCTAGGGAGGGCTGCCGATGAAGCTCGCAGCAGGTTGCAGAGTATAGTTGAAAGTCTGTAGTTAGTGTCGTTTTTGTGTACCAAGTTAT
>JABCOE020000028.1 GCA_013333795.2 Candidatus Saccharimonadota bacterium
CACGCGCTTGTTATAATCAATGAAATAACTGAGGCCAATCATAATCAGAAACGCGCCGCCAAAAGCATCAATCATCGGCGAGGCTTCGTGCAAAATATGGCCGTATTCCGCCGGCTTATTCAGCGCCAGATCAACCACTTCCATAAAGCCATGGCCGCTCGCCACCATCACGATAATAATCGGCAGCACGAACCGCACCACAAACACCGCTACGAAAATACCGACCGTCAAGAAAACTTTCTGCCAAACCTGGCTCATGCCAGCCAGCACCTTGCTGTTAATCACCGCGTTATCAAAGCTAAAGGTCACTTCCAGCACTACCAAAATCGCAAACAACCACAAGCCGCTCGCGCCGAAATGTCCGAAAATCAGCCCACCCAACGCCAGCGTCAACAGCGCCGAAAACCAAAAAATCCGAAATGGGTGATGCGAATGCCAGAGATGTTTCATAATGATTTAGTATAGCACAAGCTTACTGTTATAATTTATAAGTATGGCAAAAAAACGTGTCAAAAGCTTCAACATAAATAAGCTAATTAACACAGCCAAGATACTTACTGGCTGGATAATTGCGCCAGTATTGATTGTCGTAATATACTTATACAGCCCCCAGCTTGGACTATGGCTAATCAGCGACAAATCAGACATTTGGTTCAACGAAACTGCAACAATGGTGCAAGACTTCCTAACCATCACGCTAAGCATAGTCATTGAAGCTTTACCTTTTGTTATCCTCGGAATTATCATTTCATCTTTGATTCGCCGCTTTTTGCCGCCAGCCAAACTCACTAAAATTTTACCGCGCAACCCATTTTGGCGACGATTTGCATTATCGCTAGCCGGACTAGCATTACCAGTCTGCGAATGCGGCAACGTACCGGTCGCTCGTAGCTTACTAGCTCGCGGACTAAAACCCGCCGACGTCGTCAGTTTTCTATTCGCCGCACCGATTCTCAATCCCATCACCATTATTGCAACAATGCCCGCTTTCAGTTTTCAGCCCTACATGATTTGGTGGCGAATTATTTTTGCATTGATAATCGTCCAACTGACCGCCTTGATAGTCAGCTTTATGGACGAAAATAAAATTGTTCGCCCAGCTTTCAAAGAATATTGCCGCGCGCACGAGCACAGCTCTAAATTCAAGGAGATGCTTGGATCCTCGCGCGACGAATTCTGGCAATTATTCACTATGCTAAGTATCGGCGTTATCATCGCTGCCGCCACTCAAGTTTTCATACCGCGCGCCATCATCAACGCTGTCGGTAACGACATCATCTTATCAGTTATCGCCATGATTGGCTTGAGTTTCGTGGTCTCGATCTGTTCCAGTATCGATGCCTTTTTTGCGTTAGCCTATGCCCGCAGTTTCACAGCAGGCTCGATTCTATCATTTCTATTAGCCGGTCCGATGATCGATATCAAACTAATCGTATTGATGCGAACCACTTTCCGTTGGCGATTTATCGCTGTGGTGATGTTAATAATTTTCGCATTGTCGTTCGCGGCAGGTATAGGAGTAAACTTGCTTTATGCGGGCTAATCTGGCGAAATCATTGGGCGGAATTGCTGCCTGCGGATACGTTTTGCTGCTAGCTTACCGCGGTCAACTCGGCTTCTACATCCATCCGCGCTACCATCTTTTTGCTGCCATTTTGAGCACGATAGGTATCGTTTTCTTGGTTATTGATATAGTGTTGCAATTAAAGAGCGGAGCACTAACCGCACACCACCGTTTCGAATTCCGCCATGTCAAGTTCGCCTCGTGTCTATCTGTCCTAATTTTACTAGCGGGCTATCTGCTGCCGCCAAAACCGTTATCACCGAGCAGCGTCACTCAAAGAGAAAATTCTATCACCACCAGTCAAACAAACTATTGCAATATTCCTAAGCCCAAGGAAGGCGAGACGAGTATATCGATCAACCGCTGGCGATCTGCTTTCAACTCCTGCCAAAAACTATCGTATTTTGACAATACTAGCATAACGATAACTGGTTTCGTCTCGAGTGGCACACTACAAAACTATGGCTACGATTATTTCGAACTGGCACGCTACGTTATCAGCTGCTGCGCCGCCGATAGCATACCTATGAAAATCTTAGTAGAAAAAACTCCTGCGAATAGCTACCGCGATGGCACTTGGTTAACCGTCAAAGGGAAGTTGATGCAAAAAATAATTAACGGCAAAGCTGAATACGTCATCACCGAGTCTACCGCTACCGCGATACCGCAACCAGAAGACCCTTACGAATTATTTGGTTTATAATCTTGCCACTTTTTAGCAGCGCCATCTTCCTGGTAATATTCGTGCGCGCGCCAACTGGATAAGAAAGCTTTATCTTGTTCAATTTCGCCAAGTAGCGGAAAAATCTCACTGAGCAGCATTTCGTCGGGGTATTGTTCGCTGTCCGTCAGGGGACGTTGCCCGTTACTGCACAAATGTGCATTAAGAAATATAAAGCGCTTAGTACAAATATAGCCAGGCTTTGAACAGTGCAAGCGAAAATCGTGTATGGTTTGAATCGGCTGCGCCTCATCCTGATAGGCTTCAAATTTGTACGTCACCCAAATCAATGGTGTATCAAACGTCATGGTGTCAGATAGCCGTTGCTGGTCTCGCCGCAAACCGTCAAGTTCAGTTTGTACTTGTTCAATATCGCTATTCCTCAATTTCGCCAATGCCAAACGGCGCTCCGCAGCAGCAATCTTTACTGTCAAAGTCTTATATTCATCATACATGCTCAGCAGTCTATCAACCGCCGCTCTCGCGCCATTCATCATCCAAGTTCCTCCGTAATTACTGCGCGCGTAATCTCACGCGCCCGCTCGCCAATGACGACTAATTTTAATGACTCGTCAATGGCACCGCGCGTGACCCGCATTTGCTGCGGCGTTGCCTCGATGTGAAATATCTCGCCACCATCAGCGACCGCGCCTTTCATGCGCCGCAAAGCGTATTTATCTCGCAAACTAGCCCAGATCTTCTCAATCTTCTCAGAGCTAATAGCCAAGCCAGACACATCAATCACGCTATAATTTAAGACATTCTCAGCCGCGTTTTCCGCAGGCTCGTGCAGTAGCAAATAATCCAAAATACGCGACTCGCTAGCAAGCTGCGCCAAATCAAATTTCCCATGATCCATATTCACAACGTTGGTCAGCCCTTGTTGCAACAATGTTTCAATTAGCTGCTGGCGGTCTTTTTCAGCCAGCAAATCCAGCTTGCTGATCAATATCATGTCTGCCGCCTGAGCCTCCGTTAGCAACGCCTCCGCCAGGCCATCAGCCCTAGCTTCAGCCCCATCCACGACATACAACGACTGTTTCAAATCATACTGCTCAAAGATATCACCAGCCAGCAATTTCTCGACCACCCGCAGAGTATTAGCAACACCAGTTGACTCAATGACAACCGGTGCTTTTCCGCTTATTGCAAAATTGTGCAAAATATCAATCAACTCATCGCCGCTACTGCAGCAGATACACTCGCCAGCAATTGTCGCCACTTCATCGACGCGTTGTGCCAATGTGCAACTATCAATACTTTCCGACGCAAACTCGTTCTCAATCACTCGCGCGCCAGTAAACTCTGGCTGCTGCACCAAAAAATCGACCAGCGTCGTTTTGCCAGCACCCAGCGCTCCGTTCACCAGATATAATACAATCTTATCGTTCATATTAACCTTTCTTGTACACATATACTGAGTTAATAATATCGTCGTCAGGATTATACTCGACCAGCAACTGTACGCGCCGCAAACTATTCGGGTCAAACGCTGGGTATAGCAACGTTTTCGCACCATGAGCACCGCGCACAATGATCCGCCCGCCAGGCCGGAGCGCTGGCAAAATATTATCAATAATTTGTTGTTTGGCTTCAGCTGAATCGCCCGCCAGCCCAGCCACATAAATCACGTCGTAAGCATTATCCGGTA
>JABCOE020000029.1 GCA_013333795.2 Candidatus Saccharimonadota bacterium
CAGTTAAAATTGGCTTATCTTTGCCAAAATAACCGTCATATTTTTTCTTCAACTCATAGCCGTAATTTGACTCTTCCGCTAAAAAACCTAACAGTGTATGTTGAACGCTCATACTCTTACTATACACCCAGTGTTTAGTTATTGCAAGAGTTTTATACACTCGGTGTATAGTTTATATCTACTCTCCATGCAAATTACTTAACCTGTATGCCATCAATCAAATCAAACGATAATGTCCGCGCGAGACAAAATCAATGTAGCCTTTATCACGTAACATTTGCAGCTGTTGTCTAATTTTATCTTTAATATGGTTATTCTCTGGATGGGCAGCCGCCAGTTCACTCTCAAAAACATATATATCGTCAAGCGTAAACTCATTCTGGCCAATCCTCTCGATACACCGCATAATATCAAGCATCCAGCCCCGCACTGACATTTTATTTTCCTCGCACAGAAATAGTGTTTTCCGCCATTTTGTTAAGACTTCACTCCGCGAAATCACCACCCCATCACGAACCAAGTATATTTTGCCAGAATCTGGGATACTGCTGAGTAGAATATTACAGCCAATCCAGCCAGCCCGGCGAGCCGTCTCGGCTAAAGGTTTCCGCCGCTCAATAGTGTTCGTAGTAAAAAATTGCTTTGGGATAATCATAAAATTGCGAACGGAATAGTCTGGCGTATAACTCAGCAAAAAGAAATTGGGATTACTATCTGACTGTAACCGCTCAATCATTTTTTCATATGCCCCATCAACAATTTTCTTGCCAATTTTACCGTTCTTACTTTTCAGCTCGAAATCTTCTTGGCAATTTTGGCAATAGAAATCTGCTACCGGACGATTGTTTTCATAATTTACGAGATGATCTTGGCCGCAATTCGGACAAAAAATCATTCGCTCAACCCAATCCTCGGTCAAAACACGCACCTTTTGCGAGGCGCTAGTATATCTGACGGCTAAGGAAGTATTGAAAGTTAACAACATAATTTACATAAAGAATACCACCTCCTGCCCCAAGAACAAAGAATCAAGGATAGTCCAATTCTCCAAATTTTAGCGTATAATAAGAATCATATGGAGCGTATTCGACAGCAAAAAGAAACTGTCAAAACTGCCGTCGCTGGTATCGGCGCGCTATTGAAATTGCCGCGCTACAGCATGCTGGCGGCGGGGTTTTCTTTGTTATTCGCCATTGTTATTTTCTTTGCAATTAACGGCAATTTTTATGGTCCGCTGTTTTTATCGCGGTTACCAATTGTCGATAAATTCGCTGTTGTTGGCAACATGCTCGCCGAACTATTCAAGCAAGGTTTTACCACGCCAAACGGCGCGCTGCTATTGATCGTCTCTATTCTACAAGGCTTATCGCTTTCAGTTGTAATATTTACAGCACGACGCAACAAACGCAACGAACAAGACGTAGCTCGCCAACTCAGCGTCAGCGGTATTGCCTCAATTGCTGCCGCTATCGGCCTCGGCTGCGTACCGTGCGGCACCTCATTAATCTTGCCGATTGTTACTCTGTTTTTCTCGGGCGCAGCGGCTGCTACCGCCGCCAATGTCGCTGGTACTATCGTACTAATCTTGGCGCTTATACTTAGCCTAGCATCGCTTTACAAATCTGGACAAATCGCATTCGTTTATGCACAATTAGCCAAACAGGAGGAAAAATCATGAGTCATCAACAAGAACGCGGCATTGCCCCAATTTGGATTGTTTTGTCAATCATCGTCGTCGGCATCGTCGCTTTATTTATCTACGGCATAGTCAATCGACCGCCGAACCAGCATATCGGAAACGGTAAACCATGGAACGAACACATGTCGCAAGGCTCGGCAGATGCGAAAAATGTGTTTATCGATTACACCGATTACTTCTGCTCGTTCTGTGCCCAAGTCGAAGACGCTACCAGCAACGATTCTTTCAAAAACGACTATATCAAATCTGGTAAATTACGCTACGAACACCGAATCGTCACTTTGCTAAAGGATAAAGTACCAAACACCGAACAAGGCGCTAAAGCCGCGTTCTGCGCCGCCGACCAGGATAAATATTGGCAATACACCCACAACATCGTGCCACGCATTAAAACAGACTACTTCGACAAAGGCATCGGTGTCAAAAACGTCGCTGTACCGAAAGAAATCCCGCTGCTGCCGCTCAGCTACTTCGAAACATCTGCCAAGAATGCCGGCCTGGATACCGCCAAGTTCGCCGACTGCGTGAAAGGTGACTCCCACCAGCAAGAAATCAACGACAACACACAAAAAGCCCTGTCGCTTGGCGTGAACGGCTTGCCGTACATGGTAATTAACGACTACCAAACCAGCGGCTTCGCTGGCGGCGAGAATGGGCTAAAGGCGATCTTGAAGGCTGGCGGCGTTAATTAATGCTAAAATTTCTCAATTCATTTTCAGCGCCGCTGATCGGATCTTTAAGTTTCTGGCCTTTTTTATGCATCCTCTTGACCATACCATTCATTATTTCCCGGCTAATCATGCGCCGGCGCGTAACGTGGTCGTATGTGTTCTTTTCCTACGGCTCAATTCTCTATTTCACAGGGCTAATCTTTTTTACGCTATCACCAGTACCAAAAGACCCGATTGCCTTTTGCCAAACATATCACATCCAGCCGCAGCTTATCCCCTTCAACTGGGTTAACGACGTCGTTCAGCCTAACAAGGATACTCTATATATCACGCTGCAATTAGTCATGAATATCGTTTTCTTTGTGCCGCTGGGCATTTTTATGAAAGCGTATTTTCACAAGCATTGGAAATTTGCGCTGCTAAGCGGCTTTCTTTTATCGATGCTAATAGAAGTGACGCAGCTAACTGGCGTGTTCGG
>JABCOE020000030.1 GCA_013333795.2 Candidatus Saccharimonadota bacterium
AGCGCTCAGTAGCAAAAAGATAATACTAATCGTAATGTGTGTGATACTCGTGCTGATAGCAGGATTCGCGGCTTGGGCGTTTCTGTGGCCTAGCCGCAGCGCCGACTTGCAAAAAGCCGATATCCAGCGGCGCGATTATAACCAGTCGGTGGCAGATATCCAAAAAATCATTGCCGATGATACCGCCAATAATGAGGTGCGGCCAGATTGCCGGCCGATTCTGAAGACTCACGGCAAGAAAACCGCCCGAGCGGTAATGATTCTTCACGGGGTTAGCGCTGAACCTTCAGGAATGGTTGAGCTGGCAGACTGGTTTTACCAGGCGGGCTACAATGTGTACGTACCGCGAGTGCCGCACCACGGTATGAAAGACAATAAACTCCACGGGAAAGTCCGCGCCAGCGAATTGGTGAAGTTCATGGGCGACAGCGCCGGGCTAGTCAGCGGTCTGGGCGACGAGCTAGGTGTGATCGGCCATTCTGGCGGCGGCACGCTGGCAACCTGGCTGGCGCAATATGGCGATGGACTATTCTCGCGAGTATTGCTGCTCTCGCCGTATTATGAACCAGACGCTTCTAAAGCACTGAAGTGGCAAATGGCGCTGCTGCGCAATGTCTATGGCAACCATTTGCTGCCAGATCAATTCTTTGACGGTAATTTGTCGTACCGAGCGCTGGCAAATTATGTCATTATCAAGCAGAATTATCGCAATGATTTGAAAGCTGAAGGCTTGAAACATCTCGGCTTGATAATTGGCAGCGAGGACGATTTGATTGATAAAACCATGGCACTGAATATCGCCGAAGGCATGGCTAAGGCTAGCGGCGCCGAATTTACTTACGAAACGACGCCAGCTTATATCGGCGCTGGCCACGAATTAATATCTCCAGAAGACAAAGTCGTTAAGAAGTACAAGGAAGAATTGTACGGCATGTACCTGCGGGTGTATGAGAAATAGTATTTAGTAGTTGCGTACTATCAGACGTTTTTCATTTTCGGCTTAGTTAGGTGGATCTGTTATAATGGTCTATTGTGACTACACGTAGAGTAAAGATATCCACGAGACCGTTTAGAAGTGCCGTTTCTGGCAGCAAAATCGCCAAATTGCGGCTGCATAAGGGGTGCCGCCGAAAAACACAGTCTAGCGGCCAAGCCATGCTTGCTCGTAATATTAAGCATCTTCAGGCTGCGCCCGTCCGAAAAATGAGGATTAAAAAGCCATATTACGACGCTATCATGTCGGGTCGTAAAACCCTGGAGGTCCGCGTTGGCTATGGCAGTATTAAGCGCTTGCGGACTGGCGAGCTATTGCAGCTAGAAACCAGTCATGAGTCTGGCGTGGTACAGATTAAGTCGATTCGTATCTACGATAATTTTGCTAAGATGCTGGCAGCTGAGGACTGGCGGCAAATTGTACCGCAAGCCAAAGATAGAGCGGAAGCGTTTCAACTTCTTCAGAAAATCTACCCGCCGCGCAAAGAAAAACTCGGCGTGTATGCTATTGAAATTGCGAAAGCAGAGAGCAGTACTATTCAGTGCATGTCCTAATATTTCATTTCATAGAGTGATTCTAGGCTATTTCAAGAATCATTTTATCTAGTAGATTAGTAATTGTTTTTTCTTCTGCTAATTTCTGCCAAGTTTTTTCTCCAGCAACAATGCCGATTTCTGAAATGTACATATCGATATTTGGAACGTTCATTTTCCCGTCGTTGTATGAAAAGGATTTAATGCGGCGAGAAATGCGGGTTAGTGCTGCTTTTTCTAGCATTTTTCCGATAACTTCATGGTATATGTCTCGTAGTTTGTCTCTGTCTGCTAAATTGCTAAGTGCGGCAAAGTCGCAAATACAAGACGTACTTTTATTAATTCGTTCAGTATGTTCACTAAGATTATAATATCCCAAACGAACATTAGCTATGTCGGATACTTTACCATGAATGACAAAAGCCAGATAATAAAATAAAGCTAGCAGCGCCGTGTCGCTATTTGGCGGGTGATTAAGAACGCAAGAGATGTGGCTAATCGACGTAGTAGGATTGTCGGTCTCGTACAGGAATTTGTGTTCGGCAAGCTGACTAATAATAAGCGGCTGGTCGATTTCTTCAATTGATTGCCAATCGTTTTTGTTTAATTTGACCATGTTATGTTGGAGCTTATCAAGATCGTTGCAAATAATCGTACAATCATTTTCTGCGGCGATTTGACTCATGGCTAGGTTCAAAGATTCGTTATCTGTAAATACTTGAAGTTGTTGTAAATCATGCGCCAGATTAACTGCTTCTTCCGTATATAAATCAATATCAATAGTGATAAATCCTGTACCCGAATAGTGCGTACCAAGCACGAAATAATCAATTTGTCGTAATAATCCATATTGTCGCACAATCTGCTTCAACTTAGTCATCGCTAGATGCTCGTAAATATGCGCCTCGATGGGCGAAGCAGCTTGTTTGCAGATAAGGATTCGTTGCATGTTATCTATATATTATCACAGAGAATATGGACAGTTTATCGACTTGTCCGGGTCGGAATGGCTAGCGCCGCTTGCCGTTGCCGCTACGCCCGTGGTAGTTACGACCCTTAGTGTCGTGTTCCTTACGGTTAGTACCCTTGCGGTCTCTCCGCAGGTTGCCACTACGCTGAACGGCGTTGTTGTGCCTGATGTTGCACTTGGGGCAGTAGCACTGCTGCCTCTTGAGCCCAGTGTCAGGGCACTTGCTGCTGCGAACCATGGTAACTCCTTCTGGAGTCGGGCGAGATGATTATCTCGCGAAGTGGAGTGTCTCAATCTTAATGATCTTGAGCGAGACGCTGGCTTTTGCAATTACAAAAGCTGATATATATATCAATACTAGAAGAAGATGTCAAGGGCTTTTGGCTGAATCCTGTTATAATTATTTATTGGCAATAATCTTAAGAATGAAAGGATTTTGCCATGAATGAAACAGTACTATCGCTAGCGGGAGTGCTGTTTGTTTTGGTGATTTTTCTATGGTCTGAGCTGAGTGATCTGAAGAAGCGGGTTGCGAAACTGGAGAGAGGCAAATCGGCTAAAGGCAAGAAAAGCAAATAATACTTTTTAGGCGCCTCGACGGCGTATTTTTGCAATTAAGACAATTTTGTGGCATCATAAAAGATAAATGATTCAATATGAAAGGAAATTAGAATAATATGAGAGAATTACCACAATATCCCCAATTACCACAATATCATCACCCAACTTGTCCAGGCACTATACTGTTGATGGCTAGGGTTGAACTGCCAGATATACCAGGAATGATAGAGCGCGGCTCAGAAAAGGATATAAATCCTTCAGTAGAAGCCGTACAAGGCATTGGCGAGACGGCAAGCCGTGCTATGCTCAGAGATCTAGCACATAGAGTGAGTTTAAAAGATCCAGACGCTATCATAGGAGCTCAGAGTGGGAATGCAGCCACGAATATGCTGAACGATCTAGAAAAAAGCGTAGAAGATGGAGAGGCTGGCGAATAGTCTCTGAATAATAGAATGGAAAAAGGTAAAGAGGCAGGGAAGTCCCATGAAAGTCCTGAATCCCGTGCGAGTAGGCTTGCGTGTGAGCTCAGGAGGATTGATGAAGCTATATACATGCTGGGAGGAGAGCTTGCGGCAGCAGCGGCACAGCGAAAAGCTATTTTGAAAGAGCTTAAGCAAACTGCGGAAGCAAACGGTTTAAATCTTAGTGATTATCATGAAGGCGGTATGGATGCAGATATTACTTTACCGTGGGGCAAATAGGAGGCGTATACTATGAATTGGCTTGCGGTTGTTGGCACCCGCGAAATGAACGACGCGATTTGCCGCGATATTGAGCGATTTGTTGGTCAGAAGATTGCTGAGGGCAGCGGTATTGTATCGGGCGGTGCTACTGGTGTCGATCACGAGGCGGCTCGGCTGGCGTATGAAAACGGCTTGGATGCGTCGCGGTTTAGTATATTTCTACCGGTGAAATTAGAGTTGTATTGCCAGGCATTGTACGATCGAGCGGCAGCTGGTAAATGCCGCTACGACGATGCGGTTGATACGGCAAATCTTTTACAAAAGATTTGCCAGAGTAGGCCTGGTGTTGTGCACGATGTCACTGAGTTCACTGAAGTCAATGCCGAATCATTTCATGCGCGCAACTGTCAGATTGTTGACTTGGCGGATGAACTAGTAGCTTTTCGAGTGAATAATAGCCGAGGTACGACATTTACTATTGATCGAGCCCGAGATAAAAACATTCTAGTAAAAATTTTTGATTACTCAATCAATTCGCTCTGACTGCCGTACTTAGCGATGATTTGTGTTGCTTGCGCCACGTCGTTTACGTTGTCTGGCGTAGCAATTGCGTGCCAGCCATCACTACCTAGCAAAATACCCAAATCAAGCAGCATTCGGTCGATGTCGGGCGCTATTGAAGGTTCATCGGTATAAGATATACTATGCAAATAATCGGCAAAGCGTTGATTCAGATCGGGCGAGCGCAAATCCCGGGCAACGGCCTGGACGCAGCGGATAATGTCAGCAAATTGGATTGGCCCCGATTGTACACTGAGATGCAGCGTATTAGTGACAGACATGTCTTCGGCGTGATATTTGATATGATTGTCGTCGGTGTAGGCGCCAAATTGTAAACTAAGCTTTTGGCTGATTGATAAGTTCAAAAAGTGTACGTATTCGTAAAATAGCGGCAACGTTTCGGGTCGTTGCTGGCGGAATTGCTGCGTTAGCTGAA
>JABCOE020000031.1 GCA_013333795.2 Candidatus Saccharimonadota bacterium
GCGCATGCCCGGGTCAATGTAGCCGTTAGTACAAACGCCAGTACCGATACCAGTACTGACGGTGACATAGAGCGAGCAGTTGGGAATTGTTCGTAAAAGCCGCGTTTCGGCGAGCCCAGCTAGGTTGGCGGCGTTTTCGATGAGTACCGGTACACCTGGCAGCAGGTCTCGCAGTAGGCGGGAAGCGTGAAAGTCTGCCCAGCCGAGGTTTTGGCACCAGACAGCAGTGCCATTCTTGATAATACCAGGCAGAGCGATAACTATAACATCGACTTTTTTGTCTGAATAGTGTTCGCGGACTACGCGTTTTAACTCAGCGACATAAGCTTTTGGCTCCTTGGGAGTGGGAAATTTAAGCGGTTTGCCCATGTGTCCGTTATCGGCAAAAGAGGTGACGAGCGTCTTTGTCCCGCCAGTATCGATTGTTACTATCATGAATCTATCGTATCACAGACGATAGTATAGCGTATAGTTGATATTATTGCAGAAAAGGTGTATAATATAGAAAAGTAAGGTAATTATGAGAGGATAACAGTAAAGTGGCACATCGTAGCGAGAAAGGTTCAGTGATTGGTTTTGTGCTGGTGGGGACGGCGCTAGCAGCGGCGTTTGTTGGCGGCGTGTACATGGTGCGCCATTCGGGCGAATTGAATTCGACAGATACGCAGCAAACGGCACAAACGTCTCAATCTGAAACTGCCAAAAACGACCAAAAAACTCAAAACGAGCAAAGCAGCAACACTGCGCCAGCGCCAAAAAAAGATACAAACCAGAGCAATACTGAAGCTAATAAGCCTAAGGAAGACGAGAAGAAAAAAGACTCGCATGCTGATACATTGAAAAAACAAGAAGACAAGAACAAAAGCAGTAACAGTTCGGATCCAGCACAGAAATCTAACGCTGGTGCGGCCAGCCAGAGCGATCAAAAAATTGCGTCGGACACATTGAGCGCCTCTACTAGCAGCAATTCTAATAGTTCGACTCCGGCTTCTAATTCCAACTCCAATTCTAGCGCTTCTAGCACTGTTGCTGGCGGCTCTAATAACTCGGCAACAGGTTCGTCTGCTGCTATTAACAACAAACTGCCGAAAACTGGCCATGAAGCCAGCAGCTTGCCAAAGACTGGTCCGGTTGACGATATGCTAGCGGTTGTAGCTGGCGCCGGCTTGCTGGGGCTGGGGGTTGCTTACGTCAAATCGCGTCGCCTCATCTAGACATTAGAGGTCGGATAAGGTATACTGGTAAGTGGCTGAGTGCGCATTGTTTTGTGTTGCTCGAGAAATATTAAATTTAAGAAAGGAGAATTGGCAGAGTTTACCCGAATCCCGGGTATCTGCTGATGACGTATTTATGGCAAAGGCCACGATTACGATGGACGACCTCTTGGCAGGCGACAATGCGAAACAGCTAGTTGCTGGCGAGATGGTGACTGGGCACGTTTTAAGCGTGCGAAAACACGAAGTATTAGTAGATTTGGGTGCGCACGGCATAGGTTATGTGCCGCGCCGCGAGGTCGGTTTCGGCCGCCAATTGAATGTTGGCGACGAAGTGTCGGCAAGCGTGATTGATTCCGAGCTTGATAACGGCTACAGCTTGCTAAGTTTGCGCAAAGCAGCCAAAGACCGCGGCTGGGAAGAAATCGAAGCTCACTTTGATGCTGCTGAAATTGTTGAAATTACGCCGTACGATGCTAACCGCGGCGGTTTATTGGTCGAGTACGAGGGTGTACGCGGCTTCTTGCCAGTATCGCAGCTGAGCGCCGAGCATTACCCGCGCGTTGGCAGTGCCGACAAAGACGAAATTTTGGCTCG
The DNA here is from genome assembly GCA_013333795.2 of Candidatus Saccharimonadota bacterium. Lineage (GTDB taxonomy): Bacteria > Patescibacteriota > Saccharimonadia > Saccharimonadales > Saccharimonadaceae > Saccharimonas. The sequence continues at coordinate 1,812 of JABCOE020000031.1, forward strand.
CTTGAACGCGCTAGTCAGCCGGCCGATGAAAGTGCGTATTCTAGATTGCGACCGCAAGACTAACAAGCTGATTTTCTCCGAGAAAGAAGCCATCAAAGACGGCTTGGCAGCACGTTTTGCTACGCTGAAAGTTGGCGATACGGTTAAAGGCGTGGTGACGGGCGTAGTAGATTTCGGCGCGTTTGTTAATGTTGATGGTATCGAAGGGTTGATTCACATTTCAGAGATCAGCTGGGAGCGTGTTGGTAATCCGAATGATTACGTCAAAGTCGGCCAGTCGGTTGAAGCCAAAATTATCTCGATTGACAAAGACCGTTTGAGCTTGAGCGTCAAGCAGCTAACCAAAGACCCGTGGCTCGACGAGGTTGAGAAGCTCGAAAAAGGCCAAAAAGTCGAAGGTACAGTCACGCGGATTACGCCGTTTGGCGCCTTTGTCCAGATTAGCCCGGCTGTCGAGGCGCTAGTGCATATCTCGGAGCTTGGCAGCGGCAACGATGTTGATCCCGAGAAGGTCTTTACCTTGAACGAGCGCAAAGAATTCGTAATTCTCGACATTGACCGCGAAGGCCGCAAAATTAGCCTGAGTTTGGGCGGCAAGAAAAAGAAAACCAAGTAACAGCTCGCGCATCTAGCGGATAATTGTCCCGATAAGCTGCGGGTAGAAAGGAGAAATATGAGCCAGCCAGAGAAAGTTCTGATGATTGCCGATTCTATTACCGTTGGAGAATTGGCTGAGGCTCTGAACCTGCCAGTAACGCAGCTTGTCGGTGAATTGTTCAAAAACGGCATCGTGGCGACAATTAATCAGCGGATTGATTTCGAGACGGCGCAAATTATTGTCGAGGAGCTGAAAATTGCCGTACAATTGAAGCGAAAAGAAGTTAATTCTGCGCCAGTGCAGCATTTGCATAAGCCGGCTGCCAAGGCATCGCTGCGGCCGCCGATTGTAGCAGTGATGGGGCATGTCGATCACGGTAAAACTACGCTGCTAGATACAATCCTCGGCATGAAAACCGTAGCTAGCGAAGCAGGCGGAATTACCCAGCATATCAGCGCTTATCAGACCAAGCGCGGCGATCGCGTAATCACCTTGCTAGATACGCCAGGACACGAGGCTTTTGCGGCGCTGCGCCAGCACGGCGCGGTGCTGACCGACGTGGTAGTGATTGTGGTGGCGGCCGACGACGGCGTAATGCCGCAAACGGTCGAAGCGATTAAATTTGCTCGCAATGCTAATGCTAAAATCGTCGTGGCTATCAACAAAATTGACAAAGAGGGCGCCAATATCGACCGCGTTAAAGCTCAATTAGCCAGCGAATACCAGCTGAATCCGGAGGAGTGGGGCGGCGACACGATTATGGTGCCGATTAGCGCTAAAACTGGCGAAAATATCGATAAATTGCTAGATATGGTGTTGTTGGTGGCCGATATGGAAGAGCTGAAAGCTGATACTGACGTGCCGGCTGAGGGTTTGGTGATCGAGGCGCACATGGAAAAAGGCCGCGGTTCGGTGGTGAATCTGCTAGTCGAGCAAGGCCAGCTGAAGCCGAGCCATTTTCTGGTTGCTGGCACATCGTACGGCAAAGTGCGCACGCTAGCGAATTTCCGCGGTGAAGCGCTAAAATTAGCTGGTCCGTCAACGCCAGTAACAGTCACCGGGTTCAAGGAATTGCCGCAGTTCGGTGATGTCTTTACCGTGGTGAAGAATGAGAAGATTGCCCGCGCCCAGGTAGAGCAGGCTAAAATTGAAGCAGAAAGGCAAGCTGCCAGCACCAACGTCACTGGCGCCGATTTGCTGAAAATGATGACTCAAAAGCACGACAGTGAAGAATTCGACGTCATCGTCAAGGCTGACGTGCAGGGTTCGCTAGCCTCGGTGATGGATAGCTTGCGGCTGGTTGATACTGGCGGCGCTATTGACCTGCGAATTATTGGCAGCGGTGTCGGCAATATCAACGAGAGCGACGTGCGTTTGGCCGATAGTTCAAATGCTATTATTTACGGATTCAATGTCGAAATACCGCCAGCGGTCAAGCGCTTGGCGAGCCGCGATCACGTGCCGGTGCGTACTTACAAAGTGATTTACGAACTGCTAGATGATGCTCGCAAAAATATGGAAGCTTTACTGTCGCCAGAGGTTGTTGAAACGGAAGTCGGTACGCTAGAAGTCAAAGGCGTCTTCCGGACGATGCGCGACGAAGTGATTTGCGGCGGCGAAGTAATCAGCGGCAAAGTAGCACCGAATTTGCTAGTGCGCGTCAAGCGCGGCGGCGAGCAGCTTGCCGAGGTAGAGGTAGCTA
>JABCOE020000032.1 GCA_013333795.2 Candidatus Saccharimonadota bacterium
GCCGCGGCCAGGTGACCGAGACAGTTAAAGCTTCGGGAAATCCGACACTTAAAGGTAAGAAAACCATTGTCCTCGTCAACAGCAGCTCGGCCAGTGCTAGCGAAATTGTGGCCGGCGCGCTGAAAGATTATCAGGCAGCTACTTTGGTTGGCGAGAAAACCTTTGGTAAAGGCACGGTGCAAAAGGTGATCAACCTATCCGACGACCGCATTCTCAAGGTGACAGTGGCCCGCTGGTACACACCGCAAGACAGAAACATCACCAAAGAAGGCATTCAGCCGAACCAGACGGTCAAGATGAGCTCGGATGATAATAACGCTGGGCGCGACCCGCAAATGGCGCGCGCTAAAGAATTAGCGTCATAGCCCTTGTGCTTATCGCCAGGCTGGTATACTATATAAACTATGGATACACGCAAACGCAAGATTTTGCTAGTAGAAGATGACACTGCGCTAGCATCGGTATATCGGTCGCGTCTTGAACTGGAGGGTTTTGACGTCTGTGAAGCAAATAATGGCGAGGACGCGCTGTCGTTAGCAGTTTCTGAGCATCCTGACTTGATTTTGCTGGACGTTATGATGCCGAAAATTAGCGGTTTTGATGTTTTGGATATTTTGCGTAATACGCCGGAGACTACCAATATTCGGGTGATTATGCTGACGGCGCTCAGCCAGCCGAAGGACAAAGAGCGAGCCGAGCAGCTCGGCGTTGACGATTATTTAGTAAAATCGCAAGTAGTTATCGGCGATGTCGTCGAGCGGGTGCGGTATCATTTGGGTATGGCGGCTTAGAAATAGCTGCTATTTTTGGGCGGAGACCGCGTTATGCAGAGCCTCTCAGGATCTCTGTCTAGTTTGTGATCTGCAAAGGAGTGGATTAGCGTTAGCTTATTGACAAATCGTGTATTTTTTGCTATAATAAAAACATATAAAGATTAAAACAGAAAAATACACATGGCAAATAATGAGCTAAACATACATGACGCAAATTTAGAAGATTTGCAGAAAACTGCTGATCGATGTTCAAAACCGGAAGATTTGGCGGCTAGCCAACCAGAAAGTCCGGCCGAAGCTGCTGATCAGTATGCAGAGTCAGAGTATTCGGAGAGCAGCGGTCAGCAGGAAACCGCTGATCAGCATTCAAGGCCAGAAGCTCCAGCGGCTAGCAATCAGCCAGAAGACCCATTGGCGGCTTTGCGCCGAGCTTTGAAAGCTAGAGAAGACGCAAAGCCGGAAGCTCCAATACCATCTTTAGAAACCCAAGCCGCCGAAACTAGACTCGCTCTCGGTATTGGCCGTACGGCGTTTCGGGCGGTTGATATGCTCGAAAATCCTACTGGTAAACCGCCGGCCGATTCTCTTGGCGAGCCAGAATCTAATTCTGAACGTTCAGATTCCAGCGAACCTGCAGACGAGTCGATTGAACGTGCAGACGGCGATTCGTCTGTCGCCGATACTGAAAGCGAATCTGTCGCGCCAGAAAATCAAGAGGAGCCGGGGAGCTCAGATGAGCAAGATCCAAATGAATCGCTAGAAGTATCAGATAAGCAGTCTCCTAGTGGCTCCGAGGCGCTAAAAAGGCTGGCAGAAGCGGACACCACGCAGCTTACTATACGAAATATGGCGGGCGTGGCAAAGGATTTGGTTAGAGTGCTGAAAACGGCAAATACTTTGCGAGCTCCTGTGCTATTTGGGCGCATACAAGAGTCTACGTCAGGCATCTTAGCCATGCTCAACAGGTTCAACGGCGCTGTCGAAGAAGTCGGAGGCGATTTGCCACGGGGCGAAAAACCCCGCCTGGGTGATGCGATAGACCAGGTTAGGTACGCTTTGGCAGCAATGAATAATGTTGCTGAGCAAGGCTTTTCAAGACGTATCAGTGACGAAGAATATTCACAGCACGCTTTACAGCTGAACAACAGTATCACAGAACTGCAAAGATTTATGAACGTATCAGTAAAGCGCCAAGAAAACAAAGAACAAGGCTAGTAGCGGTATCTCGCTAGCCAAGGTAGCACACCTAGTGTGAATCTAGCTTATTCAACGCAAACTTGAGTTCGCGGGTGAGTATTGCCAGTGAACGATGGCTTCTTGATATGTTTGAAAACTACGGTGCCGCTCTTGGCTGCGTGAATAGGGTAGTTGCGGCTGATGTAAGTACCTGGGCCAGCAACTTTGGTACTGCCAGTCTGGCGAACCAGCACCTCGCCCTGGTTGACTTTTTGCCCGCCGAAACGCTTGACGCCATTGCGCCTACCAGCACTTTTGTGGGTATTATCGCTCGAACCGCCAGCTTTAACGTGTGACATAAAACTCCTTTAATTTAATATAAGACAATCTATGCTATTGTACGCGAAGCTATCGGAAATGTCAAGCTTCTGAGAATGAATAATGAAACAGGCTCGAGCTTGGCGGGCGAGATGCTTTTAATTTTCATCGAGAGGTTTAAGTAGCAAAATCTCTCGTGCCACCACCTGGTTCTGGCGGTAGTAGAGTAGCTGCTCGTCGCTGACTAAGTTTAGATGTAGGCGGCGGTAGCCTAAATCTGCTACCTGATCAATAAGCGGTAAATGTGTAAATTTACCGCTATGGTCGCGCCAGGCGGGCGCAGCGACGACTAGCGTTGCACTCGGATTGATTTGCGGGCGGATGTTTGCTAAAAACTGGCTGATGATGTGATTGCAGTTACCGCGGACTGCGGTGAGTTTGGCGGGTTTTGGCGGGGCCGAGAAGGGCTGGCCGAGGTAGGCCTCGCAGACGACGCGGTTGATTTCAGATTTTTGAGCAGTATTGAGCTTGACGGCGGTAGCGTCAGCTTGGAAGATCTGCCACTGGGGGTTGATTTGGTATTTATTATCGAGCCACTGCATGTTTTCTGTGGCATAATCGACCATTTTTTGGCTTAGGTCGCTGCCGTAGACGTCTATTCCCTTGAGTCGCGCTTCTTGGAGAACGGTGCCAGTACCGCAAAAAGGGTCCCAGAGGCGGCCAGGTTTCGTCTCGCCAGATAGATTTATCATCATCCGTGCTAATTTCGGCGGCAGCATACCGACGAAAGCATCGGTGCGCGGGCGAGCTTGGTCGCGGGCAGCCAGCGCGGTGATGTTCTGGGCGCCGACACTTTCAGCGATAATGAGACGGTTATTTGGCGCTCGGATGACTAGCAGCTCAACTTTCGTCGGCGATAGCCCAAGCTTGTTGTGATGGCTAGTAGCGGTGTTGAGGGCGATTTCTGGGTTCGGGATAAGGCGTAAGCTAGTGCCGCTGTCGCGTAATTTTTTCTTGATGAGCAAGCCGGTTTTTTGGACATCGCGAGGCGAGATTTTGAAGCCGTAAGCGCTGATGCCAAGAGTTATTTTATGCTCGCTGGTGCGCCATTTGGCGGCGTAGTACTGAACGATTTGGCGGCTGGCGATTAGCCAGTTGCCGCGGTCGAGTTCGAGAACGACCCGGCCGGCTTTTTGGCTGCCGCCGAGGGTCTCGAAATCGAAATCAGGCGAATCTACAAGCGCTGTTTGCTCCGAAAACCACCGGACATTGTCAGCACCGTAGAGCTGTTCTAGCTCGGCTACTCCAAGTGCTGGCTGGCGGCCAAGTATTGTGATATGCATAAATATAGTATACTAGATTGTATGAAAAGGAGACTGTCTTTTCGATTGTGGTTGAGTATTGCCACGTTGCTGTTGATTGCTTTGATACTTTTTCTAGCTAGAAGCGAACTGGTATATGCTTGGGGTCTGCTAGGTAATATTGACCTTGGCAAGCTTGTGTGGATGTTGCCAATTATTGCGGCCGGATATTTGGCGACTGGCGAGATGATTTTTTCGTATTTGCGTCAGAAAGGCTTCGTGAAGAATATTAATCCGGCAACTCTGGCACGCATATCGCTAGAGCTAAATTTTGTTAATCATGCTTTTCCTAGCGGCGGTGTTAGTGGTATTTCGTATGCTAACTGGCGCTTAGGCAAGTACGGTGTGCCAATCGGACGGGCGACGATGGCGCAATTTGTGCGTTATGTGGTGGGGTTTATGGCGATTGTGGTCTTTTTGGTAGTTTCTGTTTTGATGGTGACGATTGACGGCCGTGTTAACCGCTGGATAATTTTGATGAGCTCAACGCTGGTATTTTTGCTGGTGATGGCGACGCTGCTGGGCGCGTACTTTTTGAATAGCGTCCATCGGATGAAAAAATTAGCCAAGAGGATTACGATGATAACTAACGGTACGGCGTCATTTTTTGCGCGGCGGCCACAGGTGGTGTTGAAGCGGGAGTCGATAGAGAAGTTTTTTTATGATATGCACGACGATTTTAACGCGCTAAAGCGCGATAAGCGCGTGCTGCTGAAGCCGTTTTTGTGGGCGATGCTATTTACTGCTACCGAAATTGCGCCGATCTGGATTACTTTTCAGGCGCTGGGAATGAGTGTCAACCCGGCGTCGATTTTAATTGCTTATGGCATAGCGACGATTGCTGGATTCATTGTGGTAACGCCGGGCGGAACGGGCGCCTACGAGGCAATCATGGTTAGTGTCTTGGCTTTATCAGGTATAGGTAGCGGCCAGTCGATTGCAGCGATTGTGCTTTACCGGGTAATTTTGCTGCTGACGGCGCTGCTGCTAGGCTATGTATTTTACCAGCTAACAATAGTGAAATATGGACGAAAATCCGATTCCAAGGTTCGGCGTTAGCGGTTTCGTCGAGCTGATTAATCAAGTGCTGGAGTTTTCGTGCAGCGCTGTTGAGATTGAAGGCGAGGTCGCCAGCTTCAAAGTAAATCAAGGCAAATGGGTGTTTTTTGACTTGAAAGACGAGGAAGCGAGTGTCGGTTGCTTTATGCTAGTTTATCAACTGCGAACACCGATTGAAGACGGCATGAAGCTGGTAGTGCGGGCGCAACCCAAAGTGACGAAGTGGGGCAAGTTTAGCGTGACCGTGCAAAATTACCGTCCGCTAGGCGAGGGCAGCTTGCGTAAAAGTTTCCAGCTGCTGTACGCTAAGCTCGAGAAGGAAGGAATATTTGCTGCGGAGCGCAAGCGTTCTTTGCCGCAAATTCCAGAGAGTATCGGCGTGATAAGCAGCACTCAGGCGGCAGGTTACGCGGACTTTATCAAAATCGTAAATGAGCGCTGGGGCGGCTTGCAAATTGACGTAGCGCATGTTCAAGTGCAGGGCGAGGCAGCGGCTGATCAGATTGTTGCGGCAATTAATCGTTTTAACGAGAGTCAAACGCCGCCCGAGGTGCTGGTGATCATTCGCGGCGGCGGCAGTGCTGACGATTTGAATACGTTTAACGATGAATTGTTGGTTAGAGCGATTGCTGCCAGCCGCGTGCCGACATTAGTTGGTATTGGCCATGAAGTCGATATGACGCTGGCGGATTTGGCTGCTGATGTGCGGGCTTCTACGCCGAGTAACGCGGCGCAAATCATTGTGCCAGACCGACGAGAACTGCTGCGAGAAATAAAAGCGCTGGTTGACGGCATGGCCTACCGGACGGAGTCAGCGATTGGCGATTTAAGTAGTGAGATTGACAGCTTGCGGCAGCGTGCATTGCTATATCTAGATAGCAGAACTGACGTCTTAACAAGTGAAATTAAGCAATTCCAGCGGATTTTGGCGGCGTACAATCCGCAGTTGGCGCTGGCGCGTGGTTACGCGATTGTGCGCGGTTCGACAGAAATTGGCGAAATTATTAGTATCGAGGAAGAAAAAATAATTATCAAAGCGGAGGTTAAAAATGTCAAGCAAAAATGAGAAAACTATCAACCAAAAAATCGAAGAGCTGCGCCAGATGGTGGCATGGTTTGAAAGCGATGATTTCGACATCGAGCAGGCAATTGAGCGCTACCAGGCAGCCGAAAAATTAGCTAGCGATATCGAAAAAGATTTGAACGGTTTGCGTAACAAAATTACCGTCCTCAAGGAAAAATTCGCGTGATTTTCGCCGCCATTGCGGCCGTGGTGCTGCTGTTTGGTTTTGTGGCTTTCACGGGCGCACCGTACGTACCGTCGCGGCGCCGCGACCTGCAAAAAGCTTTTGATGAGCTATATCGGCTCAAAAAAACCGACATGTTGGTGGATATTGGCTCGGGCGACGGTGTAGTGCTGCGCGAAGCGAGCCGCCGCGGCGCGCGGGCGATTGGTTACGAACTACAACAGCTGCTAGTACTGATTTCACGTTGGTTATCGCGGCACGACGAGAAAGTGTCGGTGCGGTTAGCTAATTTTTGGCGTACGCCGCTGCCAGCCGAGACGACGGTCGTTTATCTTTTTGGCGACGGTCGTGATATCGCCAAGATGGTTCAATATTTACAGCATGAGGCTAACCGCCTTAGGCATGATATTTGGCTGTTGAGCTACGGTTTCGAGGCGGCTGGACTTGCTTTGCACAAGACTGTGGGCGCACACAATCTCTATTTGCTGCAGCCGCAAAGTTAAACCTTTGCATATTTAGCCTCGACAAAGTATAATCGTAAGCATGAAGAGCAGGCATCATACAGAAAAAGGCGCCATCACTGGCAGTATTGTCGCTATTGCGGTATTGGTAGTGCTGGTGCTGGGGTTTGGCGGTTTTAGTATTTGGTCGTATATGCAATATCTCGACCAGAAAGAAAACGTCGACGAGAAAATCGAGACAGCTAAAGCTCAAGCTGTCAAAGAGAATAGCGAGAAGCTAGAGAGCGACTTCGAAAAGCGCGAGAAAGAACCGAATCGGCAGTTTAACGGGCCGTCGGATTACGGCGCCTTGACGTTTGAATATCCCAAGACTTGGAGTGCTTATCAGGCAACCGATATTAGCAAGGGCGGCGGCGTGACTTATGAAGCCTATTTGAACCCAGTGACAATCCCGCCAATTACCAGAGAGTCGAAGATTGCCCTGAGGATAACAATTGAGCAAAAAACTTATGACAAATCTGTGTCTACTTACGATCCGTTAATTAAAAGAGGCGACCTGAAGTCGAGTGTTTACAACGATGGCAAGCATACGGGCACCAAGCTGGTTGGTAATTTTGACAAGGACACTTACGGTACGGCAGTACTGTTGAAGATGCGCGATCGTACACTGACGATGCGTGCTGACGGCGACGTTTTCACCGCTGACTATGAGAAGCTGCTGAGGACTCTCAAATTCAACGAATAAGTGTTTTGCTTGTGCTAGAACAGCCTGCTGCAGCATGCTAAACTAGATGCATGCAGGAGGGTAAGGCGCAGGCTGGTTTGTGGACAGATTCACCGGCGTTTACAGTGGCGGCGCACGAGCTGAAAGCGCCACTTGCTCTGATTCGCCAGTTGGCGATTGAGCTAGAAGCAGGGGAGTATACGGCGCTTGAGCGGGCTGTCTTGGCGCAGCGAATTACACTAACGGCTGAAAGGGCGCTGCGCTTGACGACAGATTTAACTAAAGCTCGCCGCCTAGAAAACGCCTTATTCACACTAGAAGCGATTGATGCGGCCGGTCTTTGTAGCGAAGTGATGAGCGAACTTCAACCGCTGTATCGCGCTCATAATAAATCTCTAAAAACCCAGGTAAAATCTCGTCAGCGACTAATGGTGGCAAATCGTGATTTATTGCGGCGAATCGTTGCTAACTTTGCTGATAACGCACTACACTATAGCGCTGATGATTCGTCGGTCGCGATCTCGGTGCGGGCTACCGACAGTAATCAGCGGGTACGGATCGGGGTACGTGATTTTGGACCGGCAATTCCAGCGCTAGCTTGGCGGGCGTTGCGCCAAGGGTTGCGCGAGCCGCTGCCGCTGCATAATCGTCCAGGTAGCAGCGGGCTGGGCATGTTTATCGCTAATGAGTTTGCTTTAGCGATTGGCGCACAAATTGGCGTTATCCGTCACCGCGATGGCGCAACTTTTTATGTTGATGTACCAGCGTCGACACAGTTGAGGCTATTATGACGCGCGTGCTAGTAATTGATGATGACGAGTGGCTAGCGAAGCTGTTTACGCGGCGTCTCGAGCACAACGGTATGGTAGTACAGAGTGCTCCAAATGCCATAGAAGCGCTTGATTTGATAGATAGTTTTCGACCCGCGGTGATTATTCTTGATTTATTCATGCCGGGCCCAAATGGTTTAGTGCTGCTGCACGAGTTGCAATCGTATGACGACCTAGGCCGCATTCCTGTTGTCGTGTGTACAACAAGTGCAAATGACATCACTCTCGAGCAGTTGCGGCCGTACGGCGTGCGATTATTATTAGATAAAGTATCAATGCATCCAGATGATATTGCCAAAGCGGTGCGAGAGGTGGCAGCATGACTGCTATTGAACGTACTAAAGCGATAGTGCTGCGCCGGACGAATTACGGCGAGGCAGATCGCATTTTGACGCTATTAACGCCGCTAGGGCAACGCAGTGCTATAGCGCGCGGCGTACGGCGCGAGAAAAGCCGCTTGGCGGGCGGTATCGAGCTGTTTGCGGTTAGCGACGTAGTGTTGCGTCGCGGTAAAGGTAGCCTGTATACGATTACGCAGGCGCGGCTTGATCGTTTTTACCGCCAGATTTTGCAGGATTATGACCGCTTGCAATTTGGTTATGAATGTATCAAACTGGTTGAACGCGCCAGTCGCGACGTCGATATCCCAGAATGGTTTGAAGTGCTGAGCGAGACGCTGGCAGGCTTGGGTGATGTGGTTTCTTTGCAGTTGGTGCAAGTATGGTTTTATTTGCGCTACGCTGAGCTAACAGGCTATGAGCTGAGTTTGGTGAACGATGTTGCTGGCCAACCGCTTGATCGCCAAAAGCGCTACATGTACGATTCGATTGAACGAGGCTTGCGACTGAGCGAACAAGGAGAGCTTACCGCTGATCATATTAAGTTTTTGCGCTTAGCAGCGAATAAATCGTTGCGTCTGGTGGCGCAAATTGGCGGGGTTGAGCAGATACTGCCAGGCTGCTGGTTATTGGCTCGCCAACATGCGGGCGTTTAGTCGTTGAATTAGCCGTATTGGCTGTATTGCAGCGAAGTCATCAAAAACCAAAGCGTGTTATACTAAAACATAAAGAGTTAAGTGCTCGCGCTCACCAACGCAGAGAGGAGAAAGGAGACTTCTTGTGAGTCAAGCAAAAATGGAAGCAATTATTAGCATGTGCAAGCGCCGCGGCTTTATTTATCAGGGGTCAGATGTGTACGGCGGCCTGAGCGGTACCTGGGATTACGGCCCGCTGGGCGTGCAACTGAAGCGTAATATCATGAATTTATGGTGGCGCCGGTTTGTTGACGAGCGCGACGATATGTATGGCGTGGATGCGTCGATTTTGATGAACCAGAAGGTCTGGCAGGCGAGCGGGCATGTGGATACCTTCGTCGATCCGCTGTGTGAAGACACGGTCAATCACCGACGCTACCGCACCGATCATATTCTCAAAGACAATGGCGTTGACGTCGATGGTATGACCATGGAGCAAATGGATGCGGCGATTGTAGAAAAAGGCATCAAGAGTCCCGATGGTAATCCGCTGAGCAAGTCGCGCACCTTCAATATGATGTTCAAAACGCACGTTGGCGCGACCGAAAGCGAGGACAGTATTTCTTATCTCCGCCCGGAAACCGCCCAAGGCATCTTCACTAATTTCAAAAACGTCGTCGATAGTTTTTATCCTAATTTGCCGTTTGGTATTGCTCAGCAGGGTAAGGCCTTCCGCAATGAAATTGCGCCGCGTGATTTCGTCTTCCGCTCTCGGGAGTTTGAGCAGATGGAGATTGAATATTTCGTCGACCCTGAGCACTGGCAGGAGGCGTTTGATGAGTTACTGGCGGCGACGCATGAGTTTTTGGCGGAACTGGGACTGAAGCAAGAGCACATTCACGAGCTGGACGTGCCGGCGGAGGATCGAGCACATTACAGCAAAAAGACGATTGACATCGAATACGATTATCCTATCGGCCGTGAGGAGCTGATGGGCATCGCGTACCGGACTGATTTTGACCTGATGAACATCCAGCGCGTCAGTGGCAAGAGCATGGAATACACCGTCAAGGGAACGAACACAAAATTTGTTCCGCACGTCATCGAGCCGTCGTTTGGTGTCGAGCGGGCGCTGATGGCGGTGCTGTCGGGTGCATACCGCGAGGACGAGCAAAATGGTGAAAAGCGGGTGTATTTGGCACTGCCAGAGCACTTAGCGCCGGTCAAATTTGCCGTCTCGCCGCTACTAAAGAATAAGCCAGAATTGGTAGAAAAAGCCCGCGAAGTCTACGCGAGCCTCGCCAAAGCCAACCCTGGCCGAGTGATGTGGGACGACAACGGTAACATCGGTAAACGCTACCGCCGCCAAGACGAAATTGGCACCCCGCACTGCGTGGTCATCGACTTCCAGACGCTGGAGGACGACACCGTCACCGTGCGCGAGCGGGATACGACGGAGCAGCGGCGGGTGAGGGTCGGAGAGCTGTAGATACTAGACATGAAAAAATAAATTAGTTTTGAGGAGCTAAAATATTGATAGAAAGTAGACCTGAGTTTGATAAAATTACATCGTTTGACGAGTTTAATAAATATTATTGGTATCGTGAAGAACTTTCACAGATTTGCAAGTCATTAGGATTAGAATATAGAGGTACAAAACAAGAACTCAATCACATTATTGAGCAGTACTTTAAGGGTAATCTGATTAAAAAATCACTAATAAAAAATGAAAAGAAGCAAGTTGAAAATATTACATTAGATACGCCATTACTTGAATGTGGGTTTTCCTTTAACGCAAAATTTAGAGAATATTTCTCCGCCGTAACAGGTATTACACCATTTAAATTTACTGCTGATATGGCGACTGCTTGGAGAAAAGTAAAGAAAGAAAAAGATTTGAGTTTTACCATTCAAGATATGCTAAAAGTTTATTATGGGAAATCAGATTATGCCAAGTATGATAATTCGGTTTGTCAATGGAATCAATTTTTA
>JABCOE020000033.1 GCA_013333795.2 Candidatus Saccharimonadota bacterium
CAGGGAAGAATCTTCTAGCCGCTGATAGGCTTTTTATTGAATCTTCGCCATAAAATCCATACAAAAACAAACGACAAAGTTTGCGCTAAGAATATTCGCGCAATTTGCAAGCTATCATTTCCTTGGTTTGAGACGACATGCACAATATTAATTATCGCATTATTAAAAAAGTGATCTGCTGCGCCAAGCCACAAACTTCCTGTCATTTTATATAGCCAGCTCATTTTTAATCCAAACATGAAAGCGAACAAAACATAACCAACGCTAAAAATTGCTGTCTGAACCAGCGAAAACTCACCGTCAAGGAACGACCGAATCGGCATTGCTACATGCCAAAGTCCGAACAGCAGGGCGCTTATGAAAATCGTTGCCGCAAATTTATATTTTTGGTGCAGTAATTTCTCGAACAATCCGCGAAACAGACCTTCTTCCATCCAGACATTGAATATATTAAATATAATAATTGACCCAATTCCCACGCCGACGAATTGTTCGGTGCTAGCGAGCGAAAATCCGCCAGCTTTCATTAAAATGTTAGGTTTAGCGCCGGAAAAATACAGAAATCCGAATTCGATCAGCAGCGTAACTGTATAAAAACAAAACCCCAAGGCAAGTCCCAAACCGATATTTTTCAGCCAATTTTTGCGCGTAAAGCCAATGTCGCGCCAACGAGCGTGTAAATATTTCAGGCAAACGAAAATTATCACTATGCCGAAAATTTTATGCACTATATTCTCACTGAGTGCTGATTGATCGGTACGCAAAGCTAAAAATTCCCACATTCGCACAGCGAAACATGTAAAATACAGCAATAGACAAAGTAACAACGGATTTTTAGCGCGCTCTGTGAACATAGGTTTATTCTAGCACGTTAGGAATTTTACTGAAAAGCGAATGAAAATATCGCCTTTGCCTCAATAGTATGGTACATTAAACGTATGAGCAGCAAGAGCGCAAAGAAATCCGAGCAGCGCAAATCTAACCAACAGCAAGATGGCGCTCAGGCAAGCCAAGGCGAGCAGATTCAGTCGCCGCAAAGTGTCACTCAACCAGTCTCAGGCGGACAAATTCAACCGCCGCAGGTAGAGCAAGTCCAGCAGCCAATGCCGCAAATTGAACAGGCGCAAGCGCAACCCGAACAGCAGAATCAGCCGACGGCAGCCACTTCGCCACAAGCTTACCAGAACCAGACTCAATATCAATACGTTTATGTCAACTATTCAAGGAAAAGCAACGTTATCGGATTGTCGATTGTTTACGCGATCAGTTTATTCTTGACGATAGGCCTTCCGATTGGTTTGTTCAGCATGAATGGCTCGATGAAAGACTTTTCGAGCGAAGCAAACTATTATTTGATTCAAGTTGTGAAAATAGTCATGCCGATTGTTCTGGCGCTGTCGGTGATATCGTCTATAATTTTGTGGATAGCTTACTTGCCGAGTAAAAACAAAATAGTAGCCAAAATCGCAGCTGCCTGTACGCTTTCTATATCGGTCATATCTTTTGTTGTTTTTTGGATTTATTTAAACTTCTATTCTGTGGTAGGTTTTGGCGATGCGGCGTTCTTTTTGCCTATACCTTTCGGCGTGATGATATTAGGAATTGCTTGGTGTGTTAACGTTTTTAAATACCAGAATGAAAAGCCAGCGTATTATGCGAATACTCCTCTAAAAGGCCAATATGTAGTTTCGCCGCAATATCCTAATCAGCCACCGCAGTACCAATATTCGTTGCAGCAACAACCAGCTCAATACTCACAACAACCAGCTCAATATCCGTCGCAGCAGCCAGAGCAGTATCCCCAGCAGCAAGGCCAAACGCCTTATCCGCCTGTATCGCAGCAATATCCGCAAAATAATGTCCAGTATCCATACGATTATAATAAAAAGTAAAGGAGAATAATACAAATGGCACGACAATCATCACAACAACCGCAACCGAGCATTCAGCAGCCAGGCGCTGCCGATCCGCAGTACGGGCCAGCGCCAGCTGAGCAGAATGCCTCTTATGAACAGCAGCCGGTCAACCAGCAGTATTTCGCGCAGCCGCAAGCGGCGCCAGTCCAGTATGTTGTTATGGCGCAGTCGCTCAAAGGCGTCAAGGGCTGGCTCGCATTTTTCATGGTGTGTCTAGCGATTGATGGCGTTTGTTCGGTTGGTTTGTTTTTTCCCTCGTTGTTAAATCTAAGCGATCCATCGGCTGTCGTTTCGGTGATATTCATGCCGATCATTGCTGTACTGACTACTGTCGCGGTGGTGCTCATCAACTTGCAAAAGAAGCTTGGCAAGTGGCTGGCGGTTGCGGCGCTGGTAGCCTCGTTCTTCTATTCAGCAAGTTCTGCGGTAGTTGATAGCGTGGTCAAAAGACCTCCGAACGCTGACTCAATTATTAGCATGACTAGCACTATCATTGCTAGCGGGATTTCTATGGGATTGCTTTGTTTATACTTCTTTGTTTCTAGGCGCGTGAAAGAGACTCTCGTTAACTAAAATACCAAAAGTTTCTCTATACGAATAGGCCGCTCCTTTTCTAGAGCGGCCAGTTTTTTTATTCAATTGATAGCCGATGTTCGCTGCATCCGATTAATACACCTTCGTACGGGCGTAGTTCTACCGAGCCGTCATCGGCAACCTCGGGGTAGTCGGTTGGGTGTGTGGCGCATAAGACACTGCCGGTATGTGGTAGCGTAATACGGTGTTTGGTATCGCCAAAATTTAATGCGACAAAGACATGCTGTTCTCGGCCAATCCATCGCGCGTAAGCAAATATGTCATTGTCTGTATCGCTGAGCGGCTCGTATTCGCCAGTGCGCAAGATTTCGTAGCGGCTGCGCAAGGTCAATAAGCGGCGGTATAGCGCCAGAAATGAGTCTGGCTCGTTCTGTTCTGACTCTACATTGACGTTCTGGCAAGCAGGATTTACTGGCAGCCATGGTTTAGCTGTGCTAAATCCGGCATTTTGGCCAGCCGTCCATTGCATCGGCGTGCGTTCTGGGTCGCGCCCGACAGATTCGTCATTGCCGTGGCTAAAGACCGACTTATCTTGAATCTCTTCAAAGCGAACTGGCCCATTGCTCATGCCAATCTCGTCGCCGTAATATATTACTGGTAACCCTGGTAGTGTCAGTTGCATCAACGCAATCAAGCGAGCTTGCTTTTCGCCGCCAAAGCGCGTAACGATGCGCGATTGGTCGTGATTACTAAAACAATAGACGGGTGTGTGCACGTCGGGGTTGATCATGCCTTGGAATTCGTTGACGATTGTGCTCATCGACTCGGCATTAAATTTGGCGTGTAATCCTTCAAAATTGAATGGCATTGATACTTTTGGATTGACACCATAAAAACCCAAGTATTGTTCGCTAGTGCTATAGTTTTCATCCGGATAATCTTCAAAAACCATGATGCGATCCGGATATGAGGCGACTATATCTGTTAGTTCCCGCAAATACGGGAAAAGGTTATCCCAGAAGCGGCTGTACTTATGCTGCAAATCATCGAATTGTGTCGGCGGTTTCTTATCGTGATAATGCTCGGCGACTGGGTCGTCGCGCAGCTCTGGGTCTTTGCTGATCCAACGTACCGCGTCCGCTCGAAAGCCATCAACACCGAGATCTAGCCAAAAACGCAGTACGTTTTGCATTTCGCGGCGTACCTCAGGGTTATCCCAGTTGAGATCTGGCTGTTCTTTCAGGAATGTGTGTAAGTAATATTGCTGGCGCCCTTCGTGCCACTGCCACGCCGACCCGCCAAAAATACTCAGCCAATTGTTCGGTTCTGAGCCGTCAGGTTTTGCGTCGCGCCAAACATAAAAATCATTCTTATCGTTGTCCTTGGAACTTTGCGATTCAACAAACCACGGATGCTGGTTGCTAGTATGATTGGGCACGAAATCGACCATTACTTTAATATCGCGAGCGTGCGCTTTCTCGACCAACTCTTTGAAATCATCAAGCGAGCCGAAAATCGGATCAATATCACAATAGTCTGCCACATCGTAGCCCATGTCAGCTTGCGGCGACGGATAAAACGGCGAAAACCAAATTGCATCAATGCCAAGCGAATTGTCGCCGCCCTTAATATAATCAAGCTTATCAATCACGCCGCGCAAGTCGCCGACGCCATCGCCATTAGAATCCTTAAACGATCGCGGATAGATTTGATAAAATCCGTTAACGTCGCGCCATTTTTTTGCCATAGTTACCCCTCTTATTTATTATATTAAAAATTAAAATTTACTTTTTGTTGGCGCGCTTTCGCTCGTTGGCATCGAGGTAGCGTTTGCGCAGACGCAGGGACTTTGGCGTCACCTCCAGCAGCTCGTCGTCCTCGATGAAGTCGATGCATTGCTCCAGGCTAAACTGTGTAAATGGCGTCAACTGCACTGTGCCGTCGGATGATTTGGAGCGCATGTTGGTCAGGTGCTTAGCCTTGCAGACGTTAATTTCAATGTCTTCTTGGCGGTTATAAATACCGACAATCATCCCGGCGTACACTTCCGTGCCTGGCCCGACCAATAATTCACCGCGCGCCTCAGCCGCCTGCAGCGCATACGGCGTGGTGGTGCCAGCCTCAAAGGCGATGAGCACGCCGCCGCGGGTCTTTGGTAATTTGCCGCCCAGCGGTTGATAGCCATACGGCAGGGAATTCATAATCACCGTACCTTTGGTGGCGGTCAACAGTACGTTTCGCAGGCCAATCAAAGCCCTCGTCGGCAGCACATAGGTCATGCGAGTAGCACCGCTGGCGGTGGTTTCTTGCGATTTCATTTCAGCGTGGCGCGCACCCAGTTCTTGACTGATTGCGCCGATGAATTCGCTGCCGATTTCGATTTGTAGTTCTTCAATTGGCTCTTTTTCGACGCCGTCATCGGTGATGGTGACCACTTGCGGGCGGCCGACTTCAAACTCAAAGCCTTCACGCCGCATGGTCTCGATCAAGACGCTCAGGTGCAGCTCGCCGCGGCCAGATACCGTAAAGCCGATGCCATTTTCTTCGACGCGCAGCGCCACGTTGGTCTCCAGCTCCCGCCGCAATCGGTCGCCA
>JABCOE020000034.1 GCA_013333795.2 Candidatus Saccharimonadota bacterium
ACCATCACCAAGCGCTTCAATTGAGCGAGGCGCATACCGCCCAGCCGCAACGTATACAGCGAGCGACGGCGTTCCATCAGCCCGCCAATCGTCGAGACGATCAAGCTTGCCACCGCCACGAACAGCGTCACGCCGATACCAACGTAAGCCAAGTCGGCAAATTCGCGAATCGTCGGATTGATATGCGGCTTTTTAGAATCAGTGCCGCTCACTGCATAGGTCAAATCGTACTGATTAGCTTTCGCCGTCACCAAGGTGCGCAATTTCTCGATATCACTGTCTGATTTTAGCGTCACCAAATATTCTTTCACGCCGTTCGTATCAACCTTATCGCTAATTAGCGACACGTTTTTGACTACTGGCGCGTCAAAATTCAACAGCGCAAATTGGTCGGGTCGGGCGTTATTCGGGCAAGCGTGCTCAGTGTACATTGCCAAATCCTGGCAGCGAATTGCATCGCCGTCCTCACGCGGATAGATCGTCGCCACCGACGTGATGTAAGATTTTTGCTGCAGCTGCTCCGCCATATCGCCAGGCAGCGACCGGCCGATGACGATTGCCGTGCCGCGTTTCAACTGTGAAAAACCGTTATCTTTGACAGCCTGAGTATTAAGCCCTCGATACCGCTGGTCGCCGTCAAGTAAAAGCTACCCGCAAACAGCGCCAGCACCACGCCGCTGACACTGCGGAAAACCGTTCGCGAGTGCACCGCCGTACGCTTGCCAGCAATCAGCATTGAGCCGTTATTAGCCCAGCGCGCTGCCAGCAGCGACAGCTTATTGGTCAGCCAGCCGCCAGCCAAAATCAGCCCAAACATCACCAGCAGCAGCGCCGCCATCAATAGTACCGACGGCAGAGCTGACTCTTTATTAGCCGCCAGCCAATCTCGCCCCGGCTTCGACGACAGCCAAGCAAAGAACGCAATACCAAGTGCCGGCACCAGCGCCCGCCAAGCGCGCAACTTCTTTACCTTTTCAACCGAACGCGACACGCCCAGCGGCGAAATCTGCGCCCGGCGCATCCGCCGCCAGTTGACAAACGTTGTTAGTCCCAGCGTCAAACCGATAATCAACGCATATTGCGTGCCAGTTAGCGCTAAATCGCTAGGATTAAATCGCATACCATCCATCTTGAAATCCTGTAGCGGCGCTTGTAGCAGCCAAAACCCACCCAGCCCGATAATCACGCCAACCACCGACGCCAGTAGCGATTCCAACATCAACACCCGTCCCACCTGCCGCTTAGTTGCGCCGATCAGCCGCAAAGCAGCATAGCGTTTCTCGCGTTGCGCCGCGCCCAGCTGCGTCGCTACTGACACGAAAATGACAATTGGAAACAGCAGAATCGTCCCGCCGACGCCAAATACAATGACAGCAACTGGGTCTATTTTAGCATCCGATTTTAATCCGTTAGCGTCCGTCCGATAAACATCAGCAAAGTATGATGGCTGCCCCTGAGATTTGGTAAAAGCATCGCTCTCGGACACTTCCTCGGCGCTAGCACCACGCACTATCATCAGCGCATCTGGACTGGTGGTATATTCGCTAGGAATTACGCCGAGGTATTTGGTATTTTTACCAAAACGCGCCAAGATATTATCCTCTGGGTATTCAGCAACCGCATCAGCCAACGCTTTTGACAAATAATATTCGCCAGGACGCGGAGTTTTCAGTTTGGCAAACTGCGGCGATTTAGCCGTACCATACATTGAATAAGACTGGATAGATTGACCGCGCCATTTCGACGCATCGCCGCGCTGGGTACCGCCAACTTTCAGCGGCTCGACACCAGCAATCGGTTTTTGTTCGGCTACACCGCGGGTTGCCTGATACGCCGCCGTATTAATTGCTAATCCATTAACACGCCCCATTAGACCGTTGACACCAGCTGTAAAGTAGCACACCAGCACGATCCCCAGCGCCACCGCCACCGTAGTCAGGCCCAGACGCGCGAACGACTGGCGGCCAGACTTTTTTAATAACATCCAACTGACACTCATTTGACAGCCCCCGCATTGGTTTTACCGGGTTTGATTGATGTATTTACCGCTGTATCAGCACCGGAAATTTGCCCGTCACGGACAATAATTTCCCGATCAGCATAGGCGGCAATCGTCGGCTCGTGCGTCACCATGATGACTGTCGTACCATGGTCTTTGGCAGTTTTAATAAATAACTCCATAACTCTCTCTGAGTTCAAACTGTCCAGCGAACCTGTCGGCTCGTCGGCAAATAGTACTTTTGGCTCAATCACCATCGCCCGGGCAATCGCTACCCGCTGCATTTGCCCGCCCGACAACTCGCCTAGCATACTGTCGGC
Source organism: Candidatus Saccharimonadota bacterium (assembly GCA_013333795.2). Taxonomy (GTDB): domain Bacteria; phylum Patescibacteriota; class Saccharimonadia; order Saccharimonadales; family Saccharimonadaceae; genus Saccharimonas. The sequence continues at coordinate 2,320 of JABCOE020000034.1, forward strand.
GTTATTGCCTAGTTCAACCTTATTCAGCCATGTTTTCGCCTGTTGATAGGCTTCTTTACGCTTGACGCCGTTAAGCAGTAGCGGCAGCGCCACATTGTCCAACGCCGTTAGCTCCGGCACCAGCTGTCCAAACTGAAAGACAAAACCAAAGCTGGTGCGCCGTAAAATACTGCGCTGATCATCGCTCAGTTTGTCAATCCGCCGTCCGTCGAAATCAATCTCACCGCTATCACCCTTGGTAATCGCCGCCAAGCTATGCAGCAGCGTCGACTTACCAGAGCCTGACGGTCCCATAATCGCCAGTACCTCGCCCGCCTCGACATCCAAGCTGACGCCGCGCAGCGCGTGCGTTTGTCCGAACGACTTCTTAATATTTTTAGCGCTAATTATTGGTTTGCTCATGCAAAATTTCCTCCTTTAGCCGCGTTAAACGCGAAATAGTTAATTCAATCCAGCG
>JABCOE020000035.1 GCA_013333795.2 Candidatus Saccharimonadota bacterium
ATCTTATTCATTGCTTAAACATAACATTTGCCTCAATTACATTTTAACAGTCAAACAGCTTTCGCGATATAATTATTACATGAAACACCAGCAGGCGGCACCCAAATTTTTCTCAAAGAAACGCTGTATTATCTTAAGCGTAATTGCGCTGTTGCTTATCGTACCAATCACAGTCATTACCCAGCCGAAAATTGCCGATAAGCTGTCGTATCTTATTAATTCCGTACACCTCGATAGGTCGCCTGGCGAATCGGTTTTTCCAGATATTGATACCATAAATTTAAGCCCAACTCGCCAAAAAATTATCAGTTTAGCAAAGACTGAATTTAAGGCGCAATCCGCTGGTACTAAGTTCAGCCAGGGCGCCAAGGAGCCGTGGTGTGCCAATTTCGTGAGCTATATCATGAACCAAGCGGGCGCGCCGCTGAAGAATCCGCATACTGGCGGCTGGCGTATCCCGGGAACGTTCACTTTGCGCGAATATTACCAGGCTGCCGGCCGGTTCAAATCCGCCGATTCCGGCTACCAGCCCCGGCTCGGCGACGTAGCAATTTATCGCAATTCGCCGGTATTTGGCGACCACACCAACATTGTCTTGAAAAACGATAACGGCGTCTTGACTACCGTTGGCGGCAACGAGATGAACCGCATCCGCGTGTTCGTCAATCATGACAAGCAGTATGACGGATTGCTGGGATACGGCGTATCAACAGATAACTAACTTTTCCAGTCAGCACTGCGTTCTTAAACTAAAACGCAGCCAGCTTATCGTTTCCGCAAGAAGAATCCGCCCAGCGCGCAGGCCGCCACGATGCTGACTACAGTAATCTTCCAGAACATCAGCGGATCATTGTCACCAGGCACTGGCACATTCATGCCGAACAACCCAGCAATCATCGTTGGGATAGTCAGCGCCACAGTAATCACCGTTAGCAAACGAATCGTCTCGTTCAGGCGAGTATCCATCACCGCCCGGTAGCTATCGCGAACATTAGTGATAGTTCGCAGCAAGCTCTTACAGCGGGCAATTACCTGCTCCAAATCGATCGACAAATCCTCGACATCCTCTTTATCATCCGCCCGCAAGCGCAGGCCACTGGTCGCCAGCAATTTCTCGACCGCCCAGTTCATCGGGATGAGCGCGTCCAAGTAATCGTTCAGCTTGCGCTCATATTCCGCCAGCGTAGCAATATCTTTAACTCGCAGCGTATGAATATTATCGGTAGCCGCTCGCATCTGGCGATTAATCGCCGCCACTCGCCGCTGATATTGCCTGGATATAGCGTCAATCATATCAACCAACAACTCAACTGGTCGGTCGGTACGCGAACGTGCTTGGTCGATAAACGGCTGCCACAACCTGCCCAAGCTATCGCGCGACAAGGTTACGGCATAGTCCTTATTCAAACAAAACAAAATCGGCGTGGTAAAATCATTAAAGTCATCATCAGTATCTGGCAATCGGGCGATTAGATACGTCCAATCGTCGCCAATCTCCAGGCGCGGCACCTCATGCGGATCAAGCGCGTCGCTCAGCAAATCATTATCAAGTCCCAGCGACAACAATTCAGCCAGCTCGTCCTCGTTCGGACGTTCGCAGCGCACCCACGAACCTGCCCGCAGGCGTTTCAGCGGCTTGATTTGCTGATTTTTAACACTTGAATGAAGATATTGTAGCATTCCCTTTTTATACTATAATTTACTGATATTTTCAATGATTTTAACATCCAGACAGGTAGAAAAATCTGCTATAGCACTTTTTGGAATCCCCTATAGCAGTTTTATGAAAGTCCTATAGCAAATTGCGGGCTACCCGGCCTTTCTCAAAAGTACCGTGTTGGTTTTCTAAAAGTAAGCTGTTGGTTTTAAAAAAGCACCACGTTGGTTTTAGCAGCAGCCCAGCACCCCCTAGTACATCACAAATGCTATACTATATCTATGCCTGCCAAAAAATCACTAAGGAAGCCGCCAGCGAAACCACCAGCGAGCAAAGCCGATAGACCTAAATCGGCTAGCGACAAAGCAGCCAAATCCAAACATGCCCGCCGCACAGCAAAAACAAAAACTAAGCCCGCCAAATGGCGAAACGTGCTGATAGCGATATTGTTATTGACGGTAATGGCAGCGGTTTTATCGGGGCTGGTTTACGCATATTTTAACCAGCTATCGCCGCGCCGCCCGACTGCTTTATCTGACGAGCAATACTATTTCACCGATTCGCGCTACTCCGGCATTCGTTCTAAATTCGTAACGCGCCAAACTAACCGCGAGAAAGTTTCGATTGAATATCCGCTGACGAAAAATAATAAGATCAATAAGACCGTCGCCCAGGCAATTGACCGCGCTGACAGCGATTTCCGCTATGCCGCCACTAATATTCTGACGTTCGACCAACCGCTGATCGAGACGATTAGCTACCAAGTGACGCATAATAATTCAGTAGCTTTATCGATCATTGTCAATATCAAGCAAGATATGCACGGCGCGCATCCAGTATCGTTGACGCATTTTTGGACATTTGATAAAAAATCTGGCGAGGTGATTAGTTTGAGCGATTTGACCGAGCAATCAGAGAAAGCGACCGGGGAAATCGTGGTGGCTGCCCGAAATAATATCAAGGAGACCATCAAGCAGCGCCAGCAAGCAGAGCTAGATCTTAGTGAAACGATTACCCAAGAAACGCTATCGAATTTCGTTATTATTGATGGCGGCAATAGTTTAGCTTGGCCAATCGGGCAGGCGTCGCTGCTGCCGTCAGCCTACGGCGAAATGACCATCAAAGTGCCGATCGCCGCCGTTGCCAAATATCTGCAAAATCCGACAGCCCGAAAACTGGCTAACATCCCCAAGCCGCCCGAGCCAAAACCAAAGCCAGCGCCTGCCGCACCGCCAGCCGCGAATTCTGGGGGTAAAGTGATTGCCTTGACATTTGCCGACGGACCAGGACCGTACACCGCGCAGCTGCTGGATATTTTGGATCAGCATGGCGCTAAGGCCACCTTTTTCCTGATTGGCAGCAAAGTATCCGCGCAAGCTGACGTGCTGCGGCGTATGCACTCGCGCGGTCATCAATTAGGCAATCATTCGTGGTCGCACCCAGAACTGCCTAAATTGCCAGTTGGCCAAATTGCTGGCGAAATCGACCGTACCAATGACGCCATCAAGCAAGCCACCGGCGTCACACCAACTGTTATGCGCCCGCCTTATGGTGCGGTCAACAGCGCTGTCTTGGAGCAACTTCGCATGCGCGGCATGTCGTCAATCTTATGGTCGG
>JABCOE020000036.1 GCA_013333795.2 Candidatus Saccharimonadota bacterium
ACGGTCAAACGGTAAATATTGGGCAATCGGTTGAGCAAAAACTCAAAAGTAATCATGATTTGGGCTGGGAATTTGTAAATAAACAGCAGGCTGATGATGGGGTCAATAGCGGGCATTTCTATGCGGTGGTGACTGTTCCGACGGATTTTTCGGCAAAAGCGGCGTCGATTACTGCTGCTCAACCGCAGCAAGCGGTGATTCGCTACACGACTACGCCAGCCAAGAATTATATCGGTTCACTGGTCAGCAATCAAGCGGCTGAAAAAGTCAAAACGTCGGTTGCTGAGCAAATTACTCAGGCGTACGCTAAGGGCGTGTTGGAAAATATCGGTAAGCTCGGCGATGGTCTGGAAACAGCGGCGGGCGGCGCAGCTACTTTGCATGGTGGTTTGACGCAGCTGCAAGCGGGCGCGCAAACTTACACTGGCGGCGTTCGGCAATTGGCGGTAAATCAGCGGGCGATGGCTAATGGCTTAGCGCGGCTCGGCGATGGATCACGCCAATTGCAGGCAGGCTTGGGTCAATTGTCGAACGGTTTGCCAAGCGAATCGCAAGTTGCGCAGTTAACAAACGGTATGAAACAGTTGCAGGCAGGCCTTAATCAATTAAATACCAGCGTGTACAATCCATCGCCGACGCTTGTTAATCAGCAGGGCAAAGTGCAGAGTGAAGCACGAGATCTGGCGCAAACTATGCAAACGGCAGCAGCGGATTTGACGGTAGTAGGCGGGACGCTACAAACATTAGGACATGATGCAGTAGCTTCTGGCGGTTCGACAACCATAACTTTACCGCAAATTAGCCAGCTTTCTCAGGCACTTAGTAAAACGCAAACGATCAGTATTCAAGCGGCCGCGCTGCTTAAAGATTTGCAGACACTTACTCAAAGTCTGTCAGTGCAGCAAGCTCAATTACAAACTGGCGTTTCTACGCTAAACAACGGCGTTAATCAGTTGGCGCCGAATGCAATCACTGCTCTTAACGGCTATAACAATCTGCGGACGGCGAACAATCAATTGCTGGCTGGCTCGACATCGCTAACAAACGGTCTGGCGCAGGCGCAAACTGGCGGCCAACAGCTAGCGAATGGCGCGCAGCTGTTAGATAGCCGCTCTGATGTACTAACGAATGGCGCGTCGCAATTGGCGGACGGCGCGGATACTCTGGCTACGAAGTTGGCGGATGCTTCCCAGCAACTCAAAATACAACCAACTGGTGCAGCCACCCAGCAGCAGATGGCGAATCCAGTGAAGTCGGAAACGACCAAGCAGGGCGACGTGCCGAACTACGGCTATGCGCTGGCGCCGTACGTGTTGTCGCTGAGCTTGTTTGTAGGGGCGATTGCTCTGAATATTATTTATCCAATCCGCAAAACTTTTGCCGAGCAAGAGAACGCCTTTCGCTGGTGGCTGGCTAAAGCTTCGGTTACTGGCGTGGCGGCTTTCGTTCAGGCAACAATCTTGATGCTGATCATGGTTTACTGCCTGGGTCTAGCGCCAGATCATCCGGTGAATTTCATCGGGGCGATTTATTTGACGTCGTTTGTCTATATGTCGATCGTGTCGCTCCTGGTAATTGTGCTGGATAATCCAGGACGCTTTCTAGCGATGGTGCTATTAGTATTACAACTGGGTTCGAGCGAGGGAACATTCCCGATTCAAACAGCCAACGGCTTCTTCCAGGCGGTCAACCCGCTGGTGCCGATGACCTATTCTATTCGGGTGCTGCGCCAGGCTATATCGGGAGGTTTAGGCAGTTCGTTCTATAATGGCAGTATGTGGGTGCTAGCGGGCTTCTTGCTGGCGGCTAATCTGCTGATGATCGGCTTCTTCATCTACCGCGGTAAGCGTAAATTCGCTCATACTTCGGTAGATGGCGACGATTAAACCTCTTTCAAATTTCTAAGGAAATGCCAGCGTCTTAAGGGAAAACGGTGCTGGCATTTTAGTTGGCGCAGGGTCATTTTTGACAAAATACCGACAGTTTGCTAGAATAAAGCTACTAACGAGAGGGATTTCTAATGAGTAAAATAGCACCTCTCTACCTGGTTTTTAGATTATTGTAATAAAAAAGGAGTATAACAATATGGGTCAGAGGCGACTGGCAACCCCCAAAGGCGACGATACTGGTAAACGCCCTTTGCAGGTTAAACAAAAATCAACCAATACTGTACTGAACGCGACAACTACGCGCAAAGGTGAAGTCTTTCGGGCGCAGCGGCGGATGTCGGAAGGCGTGAATGCGCAGGCTAGCCAGCATCTGATTAATGTGCCGGTCAACAAATCGGTATATAACGGTTATGGCGGCAAGCAATTCAGTCTAAAAGATCAGCCGAAACGTCCTCGGGCGCCACGGCCAACATTGAAGGTGATTCCGATTGGCGGTGTTGGCGAGATGGGTATCGGCAAGAACATGACGGCGATTGAGTACGACAACGATATCATCGTCATTGATATGGGGTTCTTGTTCCCAGGCAGCGATTATCCGGGTATAAATTATATAATTCCTGATACTCAGTGGCTGGAAGAAAATAAGCATCGGATTCGAGCGCACGTCTTTACGCACGGCCATCTCGACCACATTGGCGCATTCCGGCATATCATCCCGAAATTGCCAGCACCAGTTTATGGCACGAAGTTCACGCTTGGCATGCTGCAGCGGACGATGGAAGAGACAGACGGCGCTTTCACGCCAGAATACCACGAATTAAATCCAGAAAATCATGATACTGTACAACTTTGTGATTCATTTAGTGTTGAGCTGGTACGCGTTAATCACTCGATTCCAGATGCAGCTGCCGTAGTGGTGCGGACGCCAGTTGGTAATATCCTCTCGAGCGGCGACTGGCGCATTGAAGAAAATCCGGTCGATGGCAAGAAATTCGATTTTAATCGGATTAGCGAAATCGCCGAGAAAGAAGGCTTCTTGCTGTTTATGAACGAGTCGACTAACTGTGAAAGCGACGGTACGCATACACACGGCGAATTTGACATTCAGCACAGTATGGGCGAGGTGATGGATAAGTGGTCGACGAGCCGGATTATTGTCAGTAGCTTTTCTAGCCAGTTGCATCGGATTCAGCTACTTCTCGAGGAAGCGAAAAAGCATGATCGCAAAGTAGCGTTTGCTGGGTTTAGTATGATTCAGAACCTAGAGGTGGCGCTGCGTTCGGGTGTGATTAAAGTGCCGAAAGACACTGTCGTTAAGATGGAAGATTTGATTAAATTGCCTGATAACAAGATAACAATCGTCTGTACTGGCAGCCAAGGCGAGTTCAATGCGGTGCGCAATCGGATGGCGACGGGGGCGCACAAATACGTTAAAATTAAGGGTTCGGATGTGGTAGTACTGAGCTCGAATCCAATTCCTGGCAATGAAAAATACGTAGTGCGGACAGTTGATGGCCTGATGCGCGAGGGCGGCGAGATCATCCAAAACGGCAAAACACACCTAACTGGTATCGGGCCGCTGCACCTATCGGGTCACGGCTATTACGATGACCACGTGCGGGTGATTAATGCGGTTAAACCGAAGTATTATCTGCCTAACCACGGTGAGTTCCATATGCTAGTGCATAATGCACGCTTAGCCGAGAAAGAATGCGGTATTCCGCGGCAAAATATATTTGTTTGTGATCCAGGCGATATTATTGAGTTTACTAGCGATGGCGCGCACAAAATTGGCCGCATTATTCACTCTGGCGGTACGATGTATGATGATGCTGGCGCGGTAGTCAGCGAAGTGGTGCTCAAAGACCGTATCCACATGAGTCAAGAAGGTATATTTGTAGTCATATTGACGGTTCAGCGCGGTACGGGGCGGCTCTTGACTAGTCCAGACATTATCAGCCGCGGGTTTATTTACATGCGTGATAATGAAGAGCTAATGGGAATGATTCGCCAATATCTCAAGCAAAAAGCGGCGCGCAGTTTCTCTGGTAAGTATGACATAGAGGTGGTCAAAAAAGAAATCAAAGACGAAGTAACGCATATTTTGTATGATCAGACGCGGCTAACGCCAATTGTTATTCCAGTGGTTAATGAAGTTGGCGGCGCAGCGAAAGCACACGGCCGCACCCCGCAAACTAAATCTGTTGGCCAGCCGTTGATGCCACAGCCGTCAGGCAAGCGTTTCCCGCGTAAACAGACTCCTGATACCGAGACAGTAGTGCCGCGCGACCGCTCAGATAGCCGCTCGTACTAACAGATAGCGCTGTTGCTTTTTGTAGTAATTTATGCTTCAATAGTAGTATACCCTTTTAGATATAAACAGAGTACAATAGGTAACGGTTATGGCAAAGAAAAAGACGACGCGAACTCGAAAATCGACTAAAACAACTCGTACAGCACGCGCTAGCAAAGCAGCGAAAGCACCAGCACCGCAGCATGAAGTACCCTCTGGGTTTTGGCCGCAAGTTGCGGCGGTGCTATTGATGGCGCTATCGGTACTGCTGGTGGTATCGTGGTTCGGTGCGGGCGGTCCGTTACTTAATCAAATGCTAGAGGTGTCTAAGCGAACGATTGGCTGGGCGGTTTATATAGTGCCAGTTGTCGGTTTATATGTAGCTGTTAGAATATTTGGCGCCGAAAACAACCGATTGCCAGCAGTCATGAAATTTGCCTCGATTTTGATAGTTATTTGGTTTAGCGGCTTATTCGGGCTGTTTCGCGAAAAGGGTGCGCCGTCGACTGGCGGTGTTGTTGGCGATGGTTTGAACTCAATCGTCTTGTCACTGGTCAATATACCAGTCGGTGTTTTTATTTATATTTTGGTGATTGCGATTACGCTATTGTTTGTGCTGCAACTGCGGTTTAGCGATATTGCAGCAATGTTCAAGACGGCAGTAGCCAGCAACGAAAAGGCAGAGAACGAAGCTAATGTCCAGGTCATGCGCAAAGCTGCCGAAGATGATCACGGCAAGATGGATGATTTCAAGCTTAATGAAGGCGTGCCGACGGTGTCGCAAGATGATAGTAAGCAAAATGCCAAGCTTAAGAATAAACCGCAGGCTAAAAAAGCCGAAGCCGATCGCGCCGACAAAATGGCGATGCTGGCGGTTAGCGACCCGAACTGGCAATTTCCGAGCCTTGATTTGCTAGAGAAGAAGGAAGCGCCAGCTGATGCGGGCGATATCAAGCAGAATGCGCGCATTATTCAGGATACTTTGCGAGAATTTAATATCAACGTCGATATGGAAGGCGCTAATATCGGTCCTAAGGTAACACAGTATACGCTGCGTCCGCCAGCGGGTATAAAGCTGAGCAAAATTACAGCGCTAGAAACCAATATTGCGCTGAATTTGGCAGCGTCGAGCTTGCGCATGGAGGCGCCGATTCCAGGCAAAAAGGCTGTCGGTATTGAAGTACCGAATAAAAAAGCGGCTGACGTACGTATCCGTTCAATCCTCGAGAGCGCTGAATGGCGCCGCCGCAAAGAGCCGCTGAGTTTTGCGATTGGTAAAGATATTTCAGGACTGCCGTTCGTCGGCGAACTTAACAAAATGCCGCACTTGCTGGTCGCCGGACAGACAGGCTCTGGTAAATCGGTGATGATTAATACGCTGCTAAGTAGTTTGCTTTACCGCAACGCGCCGAGCGATATGAAATTAATCCTTGTCGATCCGAAGCAGGTCGAGATGGCGCCATATCAGGATATTCCGCACCTGTTGACGCCAGTGATCGTCGAGCCAGAAAAGACAATGAGCGCGTTGAAGTGGGCGGTCAACGAGATGGAGCGCCGTTATAGCTTGCTAGCCGAAGAGCGGGTGCGCGATATCAAAACTTATAATGAACGAGCTAAGGCAAAAGGTAAGAAAATTGGCGTTGCCGATGAAAAAGGCAATGTACAGCAAGGCGATGAGGGTACCATGCCGTATATTGTGATTGTGATTGACGAGATGGCTGATCTGATGATGGTAGCCAAGCGCGATGTCGAGGGCTTAATTGTTCGTTTGGCGCAGAAGGCGCGAGCGGGTGGTATTCATCTGGTGCTAGCGACGCAGCGTCCGAGCGTTGATGTGATTACCGGTCTCATCAAGGCAAATGTGCCGGCGCGAATTGCCTTTACAGTGGCCAGCCAGACCGATAGCCAGACAATTCTCGACCAGGCTGGCGCCGAGAAATTGCTGGGCCAAGGAGACATGCTGATCAAAACTGCTAGTATGCCGAAGCCGAAGCGTATTCAGGGCGCTTGGGTGATGGACAGCGAGGTGAACAAAATTACTGATCAGCTGCGGATGCAGGCGCCGCCTCAGTACAATGATGAAATCGTTAGCCAGCCAGTGCAGCTAAACGGTAAGGGCGGCGTAGTGATGGACTTCGGTGGTAATAGTGGCGACGATATGTTCAAAGATGCAGTGCAAGTGGTAGTGCAGATGCGCAAAGCCTCGACGTCGTTATTGCAGCGGAAGCTACGAATTGGGTACTCGCGAGCAGCGCGGATTATTGAAGAAATGGAAGAGCAAGGTATTATCGGGCCAGCGGATGGTTCGCGGCCGCGCGAGGTATTGATATCTAGTGTGGACGAGATTAGCGCTGGCGGCGATTTCTAAGATTACTAGGCGCCAACATATTCGCCGAGGATAGTAACCTCGTGATTACTGCGCTCAATGTCGCGGATAGCTTGATAAAGCGGTTGTCCAGCGCAGTCGACGACAATAAAAACCTTGTATTTCCAAGGCTGTCCGACGATTGGCTGCGATTGTAATTTGGCGAGATTGATATGGCGTTTGGCGAATATCTGTAATACCTCGACGAGGGCGCCAGGCTGATGGTCGGTGGTGATGACCAGAGAAGCACGATTAGCATCAGCAGGCGCATTAGACGGTTCAATTACCAAAAAGCGGGTGATATTATCGGGATTGTCGTGGATGGAACGCTGTAGTATTGGCAAATTATATAATTCAGCAGCAGTTTGGCTGGCGATAGCGGCGCAGTGCTGGGAGCCGTTTTGCTTGATAAATTCGACGGCGCCAGCGGTATCAAAAAATTCAATAGGTGTTGCCTGCGGTAGGTGTTCCTGCAAGAAATAGCGGCATTGAGAAAGAGCTACCGGGTGAGAATAAACCTCAGTAATATCGCTGATTTTGGCGGCTGGTAGACCAATTAGCATTTGCTCGACAGGCAGCTTGATTTCGCCGACGATCGGCGCACTACATTCCTCGATATAACGGTAAACTTCGTTAATGCTGCCAAATAGGGTGTTCTCGACCGCTGTAACGATCGCGTCGGCACTACCGTCGTCGTAGGCGGCGAAAACTTCGCTAAACGTTGTACAGGGGATGAGTTTGGCACTAGCTCCGTACCATTGGCGGGCGGCCTGGTCGTGAAAAGAACCAGCTTGGCCCTGGATTGCGACATGCATTCTAGCATCATAGCACAATTTTGATTTGGGCTGCAAAAAGATTGGCGCGAGGGGTTAAAAAGATTAAATACCGTAGTAGGCTGGGTTAGTTCGGGCTATAATAACTTATATGAAGCAGTTAGATTTTTCACCGTTATATACGCCAATGTCCGAGTCTGAGGTGCAGTGGTTTCGGCAGTATTACCAGAACTTTAATGTCGAGCGGAAACCTGAGGGAGTTTTAATACAAGTACTGAGCATACTTTTTACCATTTTTATGATAGGCTCAGGTATAATTACGCTTTTTGTGCCGACATCGGACTCTGTTGCTACTCGTATTTTGATAGCTCCGATGCAGATTCTCGTAATTGTATCGTTTGTTATCTTTATTGTGTACCAATTCAGACGTTTAGTTGATACAAAAAGGGCTACTGGCGAACGATATATGCTGGCAGCTTTAAGCAAATTTGCTGGGTTAAATCAGCTTGATTTCATGCCGTATGTAGAAAACCCTGATAACTCCGGTGTTATTTTTAATCAAGAGTGGGCTTATGATAAGATTTCGCGCAATGTTTTGTTCGGTACGCTCGGCGGCAAACTTAACTTCCAAATGGGCTGGTATGAGCATAAAGATGCAGAAAATCGTGCGGAGAGTAGCGGAGGCGATCATTATTGGCGCTATTTGCGGATTGATATGAATCGGAATTTGCCGCATATTATTCTTGATTCAACGGTCGATAATGTTAATATACTTGGTAAAGTTTTTAATAATTTGCCGGACGATATTGATCCTGACCAGCGGCTTAGTTTGGAGGGGAATTTTAACGATTACTTTACGCTGTACGCGCCAAAAGATTACGAGCGGGATGCCTTTTATATTTTCACGCCTGATTTGATGGCGCTGTTGATTGATGGTGCGACGTGGTGCGATGTCGAGATAGTGGATAACCAGATATATTTTTATAGCGCCTATCATAAATTCGATTACGCAAAAGAAATGGAATTTGTGTGGAAAGCGTTTCATATCATGAATATCATGGGTGCTAAGCTGTATAATCAGACGGATTATTATGCCGATGAGCGAATTGGCAATCGGC
>JABCOE020000037.1 GCA_013333795.2 Candidatus Saccharimonadota bacterium
CCGACGCCCGCGCTGTCCTCGCTCCCAGCGAACAAGCTCTCGATTATATTACAGGCAAGGAAATCGTCATCGTTGATCCGCCGCGCGCCGGCTTGCATCCCGACGTTATTGCGACATTGTTGCAAAAACTGCCGCCGCGTATCATTTATCTCAGCTGCAATCCCGTCACCCAGGCCCGCGCCGTCGCCTTACTCCTGCAAAGCTACCAAATCGCTTGGCACCGCGGCTACAACTTTTTCCCGCGTACGCCGCACATTGAACACTTAATCATTCTTGATAAGAAGCCGTAAAGCTGCTCTTTCTGTGCAGAGTTTATCTGGCTAATTCGGATGCAAGGCCAGCTAATTACTGTTATACTATTAGGTGATGTTTGATAAAGCTATTGACGCTATCAATAACGCGCAGAAAATTGTTGTAGTCCAAGCGGAAAATCCTGACGGTGATAGTATCGGCAGTAGCTTAGCCTTGGAAGAAATTTTAAGTGACCTCGGCAAAAATGTTCAGCTGCACTGTCCAGTTGATACACCGAAATACTTACGTTACATTCACGGTTGGGATCGAATAACTAGCGATTTTGACACGAATGCCGACTTAGCAATTATCGTTGATACTAATGCCGAACTATTAATCAGTAAAAGTTTAAGTATGCCAGGCGTGCGTCATTTTCTTGAGACGCATCCCGTTGTGGTGTTGGATCATCACGCAACTGATTCGACGCTGACTTTTGATGCTACTCATGTCAACCAGCCGGTAGTTGCAGCTGGCGAACTGATTTACAATCTAGCGCATACTGCTGGCTGGGTAATTAATCCGCAAGCTGCAGAAAATATGCTGATTGCTATCATGAGCGATAGCCTGGGCTTAACAACACAAAATACCACAGCCGACTCGTTTCGTGTCGCTGGCGAATTAACTGCGCTCGGCGCTAGCAACTCAGCTATTGAAGAACGACGCCGCGAATTTATGAAAAAGTCGCCAGAGATTTTGGCATACAAGGGCCGCTTGATTGAACGTATCGAATATTTGCTTGATGGTAAATTAGCTATAATTCACATCCCGTGGGAAGAAATCCAGAAATATAGCGATCAGTATAATCCGAGCGTTCTAGTGCTCGACGAAATGCGTTTAGTCGAGGGGGTTGAAGTGGCTTGCGCTATCAAAACTTACCCTGACGGCAAATTAACTGGGAAATTACGCAGTAATATACCAGTGTCAGAGCAGATAGCTGGATATTTCGGCGGCGGCGGGCACGCTTATGCTGCAGGTTTTCGCGTGTATGACGATTATGCAGTGATTGTGCGCGAACTAGTTGAGGCTGCGGATAAGTCTTTACGCGGGTAATTTGTCTGTTTTAAATTAAAAAACCGCTAGCGTAGTTGTAGCGGTTTTTCTAATTCTACTAGTTATAATTATTTAGTAGATGAATTGTCCGAATGTACCTGGTCTTACTGTACGTTTGTTGTAATTGCCAGCGCGGTAATTCCAGCCCATTTCTGAAACAGTATAGCTGCCATCGCTATTAACCGACTCAACGTAAGCGACATGGCCGTTTGTCACCGCGACAGCTCCAGCGCGCGGGGCGCTACCAGTTGATTTACCGGCAGCTTGAGCGCTGGAAATCCAACCATAACCGGCATTGCCATATACAGCGACGTCTGGGCGGCGGCTGTGAACGTAATCGGTGCACCACATGCCGTTGCCGACGTAGTAGCTTGACGAGTTAATCGGCTTTGAGCTATATGATCGCGTAGTAACTGTAGAGGTCCGAGCTGATGGCGCCGCTGCATTAGAACTGACGGCTGCTTGCTGTGCTGCGACGACCGCTGATGAACGGTCTGGTAAGGTTTCTTCTGCGCTAGGAATTCGCAGCTTCTGTCCTATGTCAATCGCATTTGGATTGCCAAGTGATTCGTTGGCGTCGAAAATGCGCATCCAAGTTGTATTGTATTTTTCGGCAATTGATGCCAAGCTATCGCCTGCGGCTACTATCGCGTAGGTTGATTGTTCGATTGGTTTTGTTTCGTTAGATTTGTCCTTTGGTGTAGACGTTGGTTTTTTGGCTTTATCGTCATCAACTCCGCTGGTTTGCTTTTCGTCGGCTTTTGCTAGCAAAGCTTTCTTGTTTTGGGTAGCTAGCAGCGGTGTTCTCCTTGCGATTGTTAATTTATTTTTATTTTGCTGTGCGAGTAGTAGCGAGCGGCCCGTACTCGTTTCGGCATAGGCTGGGGGTGTTGCTATTAAGCATATTGCACCAGCGGCGCCGAGTGTCGTCAAGACCCCGTATAAACGCATAATTATCTCCTTAGTTAAATACCCCCACGGATAGGCTAAACTTCAAATACTCGTGGATTTATGTCCTGGCTTATTATTGTTTTAATCGTAATTTTCACAGGACATGAGACCAATCATAGCAAAACGTAGTATTTTGGTCAATAATTTTATAGTGGTAATGCTACACTACCTCTGGAAAATTAGGTGGACTTTCTAGTTATTTTTTGGTATAATCGTAGACGTTTTATTAAATCAATGTTGGGAGACGTCAAGTCGCTTGTACCACAGAAAGGATTAAATATCTGATGGCTAAAAAAGCCGAATTATTAGAAAAAGCTGCCGAGCTTAAGCTTGACGTCAGCGAAAAAAATACTATAGCCGAGATTGAAACGGCCATTGCTGCCGCTGAAAAGCACTCAGTCCGCGAAGCGACAGTTGCCAAAGCCGGTAAGCGCAGCGCCAAAGCTATCGAAGAGGCTGAAGCTAAAGCTGAAAAAGAAGCTCGCAAAGAAGCTGGCGATACTACGCCGCAGGGCGACGCTGAAGCGGCTGTCAAAAAAGGTCCAGCGCCAAAAGTTCGTCCGTTGATTGAACGTCGCGGCAAAGCTTACCGCCAGGCTGCCGAAAAAGTTGAAAAAGACAAGGCTTACACGCTCGCCGATGCTATCAAACTTGCTACAGAAACCAATCCGAGCAAATTTGACGCTAGCGTTGAAGTTCACGTTCGTTTAGGCGGCGATCCGCGTCAAGCCGACCAAAATATTCGTTCGACTGTAGTCCTGCCTCACGGTACCGGCAAGACTGTCCGAGTAGCCGTTTTCGCAGCTGACACTGATGCTGACAAAGCCAAAAAAGCTGGTGCCGATCTGGCTGGTGATGAGGCTATTGTCAAACTTCTTGACAAGGGCACGCTTGATTTTGACGTCTTAATCGCTACGCCAGCCTACATGCCAAAACTCGGTAAGTACGCTCGTTTGCTCGGCCCGAAAGGTTTGATGCCTAACCCGAAGAGCGGTACTGTCTCGACCGACGTAGCCAAAGCTACCGAAGAAGCCAAAGCTGGCAAGGTAGAATATCGTGTCGACAAGCAGGCTGCTATCCATTTAAGTGTTGGTAAAGTTAGCTTCGGCGCTGAAAAATTGCTTGAAAACGCCAATACCTTCTTTGCTAGCTTGCAGGCGCAGAAGCCATCCTCTATCAAGGGTGTTTACATTAAATCGGTTGCCATCGCCACTACGATGGGCCCCGGCATCAAAGTTGATTATCAAGCAAAATAAACTCATATAATTTTAGAGCGAGACCTAGCATCTCGCTCTATTTTTAGAAGGAGGGCAGTGATGAGACAATATCTTGATTTACTCGCCCGTATTCTAGCAGAAGGTGTCGAAAAGCATGACCGGACAGGTACTGGTACGCTCAGTATCCTCGGGCATATGATGCGTTTTGATTTGCGCGAGGGCTTTCCGTTGCTTACTACTAAAAAGCTCTTTACCAAAGGCATCTTCGGCGAGTTGATTTGGTTTTTGCGCGGCGATACCAACGTGCGCTGGCTGCAAGAACGCGGAATTCATATCTGGGACGAATGGGCTGACAAGAACGGTGATCTCGGTCCGGTTTACGGTGCGCAGTGGCGGGCATGGCCAGCGCCTAATGGTGAATATATTGACCAGATTGCTAACGTTATTGATCAGCTGCGCGTCAACCCAGACTCACGGCGGCTAATCGTTACCGCTTGGAATCCTGCCGAAGTAAGCAACATGGCTTTGCCGCCATGTCACATGTTATTTCAATTCTATACCGCACCCGCTGATTCCAATGACTCCGACCAGCGGCGCTGGTTATCGTGCCGGCTTGACCAGCGATCATGCGATACATTTCTGGGCGTCCCATTCAATATTGCTAGCTATGCATTATTGACTATGATAATTGCACAGCAGGTTGATATGCGGCCGCGTGAATTTATTTGGATGGGCGGTGATGTCCATTTGTACCTGAACCATATTGACCAGGCAAAACTTCAGTTGACACGCCAACCGCGTCCGTTACCAACTCTCGACATCACACCAAAACCATCAATCGATGATTATGATCTTGATGATTTCAAGTTAAAAAACTACGATCCATGGCCGGCCATCAAAGCGCCAATTTCAGTCTAAATATTGCTGCATGGCAAGACTACTTTTCATATATCGCAAATATATAAGGATAAGCGTTAGCATTATCAGCAGCATGTGATTCTTCTGATGTTTTACGCCAAGTATCGTCAAGCTCGGGGAAAAATGTATCTGCTGGAAGTTCTGCGTCGACTTCTGTAGCGTATATTCTACTTACCACATTTGATTTGAGTGCGGCCGCGTAAACGGTTGCGCCGCCAATGATGTATATCTTATCTTTGCTTGCCATTTGCAAAGCATTTTCTAACGAGCTAGCTGTAGAGATACCGTCCAGCTTGGAATGAGTTAATACGATATTTTGGCGATTCGGCAGCGGACGGCCAATAGATTCATAAGTTTTGCGGCCCATAATTACTGTACCGCCAGTGGTTAATTGGCGAAAATGCTGCAAATCTGCTGGCAAATTGCGCCCCCACGGCAGTTTGTTGTCAATGCCAATACCGCGCCGGCGATCGTAGGCGACTACTATGCTGCACTGCTTTTTCTGATTGCGTTCCATCAACTTAATCATATCACAGGCTAGTTGTGTAAGTGGTAGTGGTAAATGTATAATGAAGAGGCATGAAAACAGATTCGACCGAACTATCATCGCCAACCGGCATTTATAGCGATAGAGAAATCGCAGCAGCACTAGCAGGCGGTCATATCGTTTGCGACCCAGCACCGGCGCGTATCAATGGCAGTAGTGTTGATGTAACGCTTGGCTATTATTTTTATAGAGCTGGCAGGCAGGGAGCGGGTAAATTATTTAATCCGTTTGATGAAAATGATGTACGACGCTACTTTGGTGAATACAAAATTGCCAAACCGTGGCACGAAGTTCGTCGCCGAATTACTGATCAAGGTGTCGCTAGCATTGATAGCATCAAAGGTATTAATGACAATCATCCGGTCATCGTCTTGCGGCCAAACGAGCGAATCCTAGCGCATACTCATGAATTTATCGGCATTCTGCCGCCAGGTACTACCAGTATGCAGGCTCGTAGTACTACTGGCCGTATCGGCATCTCGGCTTGCTACTGCGCTGGTTGGGGCGACCCAGGCTATATTAACCGCTGGACCATGGAGGTTCATAATCTCAACGAAAATGAGTACATCGTGCTACCAGTCGGCTACCGTATAGCGCAGATTGTTTTTAGTACTACCGGACCAGTGGCTACCGAATACGCTAAGGCCTCTGGTAATTATCAAGCTAATATTAGCGCTGATCTTGCTGCTGTTAAGGCTGCTTGGCGGCCGTGGATGTTATTGCCGCGAGCTTATGCTTCGCCGGTAGAATTGCCGCAACCTGTCGCTGGCCTTAGCGAAGGATTACTGTAAAGGCCGGAGATTATGCAATGAGCGGTACTTATATCGTCATCGAGGGTAATGACGGTACAGGCAAATCAACCCAAGCTGAATTGCTAGCTGATTACTGTCGCCAGCAAGGCCGGGAAGTGATAATTGTAGAGGAGCCGGGCAGCGACGACCCAGATAAAACCACGCCCATTGCTAGCTACTTGCGCTCGCTAATCAAGAACGGCACTCTAGCCCGCGATCCTGAAATCAACCTAGCGCTATTTAGCGCTGCTCGCCGCGAACTATGGCAACAAAAAATTGCGCCATCCTTAAATCGCGGCGCTGTTGTCATTTCGGCGCGTAACTATATTTCAACTTTAGCCTATCAAGGTTATGGCGAGGGAGTTAATACGGATCATATTATGGCAATTACTAAGCTTTTTACAGCCGAACGCTACATGAAGCCGGACTTCGTTATTATTTTAGCTCTTGACAACGAGAGCGAGCGTAAAAAACGGATTGCTAAGCGTAGCCAAAGTATAGACACTTCAGATACTTTCGAGTCGCGCGGCAGTAATTTTCAAAAACGTGTTGATGCCACTTATCGTACAATTGCTAGCAAATTGCCTTCGTCTCATGTTATAGAATGTTACAGCAATAGTTATTACAAGACAGCCGAGCAAATAAACGTTGAAATTCAATCAATTGTTCAGCAGCTCTAATTCAATTATATCCAGCTCTTTCAAAAGATGCTCAAGCTCGTGGAATAGTTTCTCGCCGCCTTCGTCTGATTGGCCGTTGGTTTCATAGCTATTAGGATTCAAGCGGCTCATACGGTCATGGATGTCGTTGAGAACTCCTACGAATAGTTTGCGCGTTTCACGAGCTTCTTCGTCCAACTCTTGCTTTTTAGGATCGTCATCGGGCAGCTTGTAGTAGCCTTCCTTTTTGAGTTTAGCATCAATATATTTGTAAGCAATATGTGCGATGTCGCCAGTTCGCGATCGTTGGCGCTCATCTTTAGTCAAAAACTGAAACTCGATAGGAATATTGATTATTTCGCCAGGCTTGTACGGATGTTCTTGCCTTGTGATAAACGTTACCTTTGAAACTTCCATCTTTTTGTATCCTTTTTTTTCGATGTCCGCTTCAGTTTGTTCTTTTATTTGAATTTGCGATTTGTCTATACCAGATTCGGTTAAAGTTTGGGTCATAATCTCGACGTAATCGCTAGCACCTTGGATGTAGATGGCGGATTTTTTGCTAGTTGCCTTTTGCAGCTCGACATTTGGCAGGTCAGAAAGGATTTGCACTATTTCGGCAAAGTTTTTCGCCGATGATTCTATGTCTGGCGAGATATCCATCAGAGCAAATGGATCCATAGGCATATTGCCATTATCACGATCTGATTTATCAGCATACGAGCCGACAGATTTCAAGCGGTAATTGCCAGAGGTTAGGCGACCGCTGGGCAGTTGAGCTGCGAACTCGCCAACTACGGCAGGACATTCTCCGCTATAATCAGGGCCGACTACAAGCGAAACATCGTATTTGTCGCCGAAAATATTCTCCAATATACGCCTGACGCCGACTGTCTTTATATTGAATAACATGTCTCTTGCTTGCTCTATCGAGGCAAATTTGTTCAACTTTTCGAGGCGAATACGTTTTGCTAGGCCTAGCAGTTTCGAGCCTAAAGCTTCTAATCCTAATACTTCGCACAGCGGAGCATAGAACGATTCCGCTTCTAAGACATCTTGCAACAGCGCGGACTCCCGGTTGGATACTGGATGTTCCAAATTATCAATTAATTCGCAAGCTTTGATAATCACAGATTCGATATTTACAGTCTGCAAGAAGTCTTTCATGTATTCCGGATCTATGCGAGCTTCCGATATAGCCCAAGCTTCTCTTGGAACGACACCCTCGTACCTGTCGGAAATGACGCTGACTATATCTTTGCGGCGATTATTCTCGTTTGGCAAGCTTGCAGCGACTTCGTCGGCTAATGTTTTTCGATGTCTGCCGGCCGCTACCTCAATCTCGTCGAAATCTGACAAGAGATTCCGCATATAGCGTGCTTTATCATGGGGAATTCTGGGATCGGTAAAGTATCTTAATAGCGCTATCCCAGCAGCGTCGCGCGATTCTTGGCTATATTTTCCGTCTGGGTTGCGGAATCGGGATACGATATCATGCAGCATAATTGCATCGCGCGTATCAGGCATAAGATCGCCGGCAAAAGCCTTAACTAATCCATAAACTCTATGAGCATGCTCAATCAGATCAGGACGCTCCCGCGAGGCTGCTCTTAGGTAATTAATAGCTAGGCTGTCAACTAGATCGTCTGAATTATATTTCTCTGGATATTGTTGACTGGAAAACTCCTGCTTGTCAGCAGGGTTAGGCGTATTATGTTCCCCCGTATGAACACCAGGGCTCGCTTTCGTTCTCACGAATCTCTATTGTACCAGAAACGCCTAAATATGTCAAGTATTTGCTCTTGTGTAATGCCGTAAAATTTGCTATAATAGATATTAGACATTGCCAGAGACAGCGGCCGCAGGAGCAATTCTGCTTAATATGCCGCCGAGGGAATCAACTTTTCCTGTAATATAGTCTTTGGCGAGCGCCAAAGTTTTTTGTTGCTCGCCGAATGTCGCCCCTTAACAATACGATCGCATAAATATCAAATAAACCAAAGGAGTATTATCAATGGCAATTTCCAAAGATAAGAAACAAGCTTTGGTTGCAGAGATGAGCGAGTTGTTTGCCAGTGCAAAAGCTATCGCCGTGGCTAAATACCAGGGCACCAGCGTAGCTGAATTGCAAGAGCTACGCAAAGCTGCTCGCGAAAATGGCGTAGTCGTCAAAGTTGTCAAGAACCGCTTGGTGCGCGTAGCTTTTGCTGCTAGCGAGACGTTCAAAGAGACTGATACTTCTGCGCTGCAAGGCCAGCTAATTTATGCTGTTTCTAGCGACGACGAGGTGATGGCTGCTAAAGTCCTTAATGACTTTGCAAAGACTCATCCTAGCGTCGAGCTAGTCGCTGGATTCAGCAGTGAGGGCCTGGCCCAGAGTGCTGCCGATGTGGTAGCTCTGGCGGGCTTGCCGAGCAAGAATCAGCTCATCGCCGAGGCTGTGGCACAACTGCTCAGTCCGGTGCACGACGTCACCAACGCGCTTTCTGGCAATCTGCATGCATTGCTGGACGGTGTGGCGGACAAAGCAACCGCTTAAGCAACCAATCTAATTAAAAAAAGTTTTAATTACAAGGAGAATTACTATGGCAGATCTAAAGAAACTTGCCGAAGAGCTGACTAAATTGACAGTTCTCGAAGTAAATGAATTAAAGAATATCCTCAAAGAAGAATACGGTATCGAGCCAGCTGCTGCCGCAGTTGCCGTTGCTGGTCCAGCCGCCGACGCTGGTGCGGCCGCCGCTGATGAAAAGACTGAATTTACTGTTACTCTGAAAGACGCTGGCAGCCAAAAAGTTGCCGTCATCAAAGCCGTCAAGGAACTAACTGGCCTTGGCCTCGGCGAGGCGAAAGCTTTGGTTGATAACGCGCCAAGCCCAATCAAAGAGAAAGTCAGTAAAGACGAAGCCGAAGCTGCCAAGAAAGCCTTGGAAGAGGCTGGCGCTACCGTCGAAGTCGCTTAATCTCGAATATATTTCCAGATTCGCACGATCGTATTGTTTTAGAAAACGCCTCCAAAATCTGGGGGCGTTTTTGTATGCCTGAAGCGGTCGACGATTTTTACAACGACTTTGCGTTCATATCTGTTAAACTTGTGGAAAGATAGCCTGAAGGGTTGACGTGATATCCTGATGCGTTATAATTGGAATGATATTATAAAAACATACAAAGGATTGCGAGACTAGTATGTCAGAATTACCAGAGAAACAAGTCAAACGGCTCAAGATGCTTATTCAAGACGCCGAGACTAATTTGGCTGCTGCCAAAGAGCTACTAATTAGCATAATGGGCGAAGATGGGCAAGTCGTTATGCCAACTAACAGCCGCGAGGATGTTTCGGGCAAAGTTATCGAGGGCGTTTTCGACGGCCAGACGATGGTCGGCCCGGATGGCAAAAATTACCCGGTACCGGCTAATTATGCTAGCAAGTCTAAGCTAGTTGAGGGCGATATCCTCAAACTAACTATCGCTGATGATGGCGGTTTCATTTACAAACAAATTGGCCCGGTTGCCCGCAAGCAAGTCATTGGTACGCTTACGCAGCATGACGGCGCCTACTATGTTGAAGCGCAAGGTAAAGAGTATCGGATTTTGCTGGCGAGCGTGACCTATTTCCGTATCAATGTTGGCGATCAGGTTACTATCATTGTGCCAGAAGACAATCCTGATGCTACCTGGGCGGCAGTTGAAGCAGCTCTATAATCTATAAGTTTGGATCATCACAAATAGGGGTATTAATGCATGATTTAGGCGAGGGAACTTTTCGATTTACACGGGTCAGCTACGATCCTAATAGTAACTTGCCGTATTTGCGCGTCATGGATGATGGCGGTAAGTTCTGGCGTATGCAGCCGCAAGGCGAATTTACTCTGTCGTTTGATACTAGTACCAAAAAATGTATTGGTTGGTACGATTTGGCAGCTAAGCAATGTCATCGCTGTCCCGGTGACCGCCAGCTTGATGATAAATACGAGCAATGTTCAGAGTGTCAGCAGAAGACTGGCTTCAATCCAGCGTTCTATAATACTACCAATATCAGCCAACAGCAGGCTGAGCTGAATCAGCAGCCGCATATCTTGTACTTAGCTTATTTCTCGCCAGAAGTGATAAAGGTTGGCATTTCTTATGCTGAACGCAAACTAGCGCGATTGTTAGAACAAGGTGCCCGCAATGCTGCTATCCTTGAAGTATTTCCCAGCGCTAATATCGCTCGCCAATACGAAGCGAAGATCGCTCGGCTGCCAGGTCTTTGCGAGAGTGTGCAGTTGCGCAAGAAAGCAACAATTCTAGCAAATGAGCATTACGATCCGACGCTAGCCGAGCAGAAATTACATCAAACAATTCAGCGGATCGCAGAGCAGTTAGGCGTTAAATTTGACAACAGCGAGTTCTTGAATTTATCGCCATACATGCTAACTATCGAACCAAAAAGCGATGATCTAACGGAAATAATCGAGCCAAAAATCGCTGGACGCTTCGCAGGGCTAATTGGCGGCATGCTAATTATGCAGCAAAATAGCCGCTTTATTTTCTCGCCAATCAAAAAATATATCGGATACGATATGACTATTAGCCGTACTGTTGAGCAGCTGGATTTAGCGCCAGTTCAAGCTTCGCTATTTTAATCGCTGATTCTGCGCTATAATATAAACAAATGGGTAAGGCTTTATATCGGAAATATCGCAGCCGGTCGCTGAGCGAGATTGTCGGGCAGCCGCATATTACGGCGATTTTAGAGCGGGCAATTGCTAACGGAACGACGGCGCATGCTTATTTATTGACAGGGCCGCGCGGCGTCGGTAAAACGTCGATTGCGCGGATTCTGGCACACGAAATTAATCGCTTGCCGTATCGCGATGAATCAACTCATCTCGACATTATCGAGATTGATGCAGCCAGCAATAATTCAGTTGAAGATATCCGTGATTTGCGCGAGAAGGTTCAGATTGCGCCCGTTAGCGCCCCCAAAAAAATCTATATTATTGACGAGGTTCATATGTTGAGTAAATCAGCGGTCAATGCACTGCTCAAAACGCTTGAAGAACCGCCCGAGCATGCTGTGTTTATCCTAGCGACCACTGACGCCGATAAATTGCCAGCTACGATTCTTAGCCGTGTTCAGCGCTTTAATTTCCGGACAATTAGCCAAGACGAAGTTGCCGCACATTTGCGTACTATTGCTGATGCCGAGCAGATTTCTATCGACGACGACGCATTGCAGCTAATTGCCCGCTATGGGCAGGGAAGCTTCCGCGATAGTATTAGCCTGCTAGATCAAATGCGAAATTTAAGCAGCGAAACAATCACTGCCGCTATGGTCGAAGATTCGCTAGGCTTAGCAAGTACGGCTGAAATTCGACAGCTGCTAGAGGCTTATTGCGCGGGCGATTTACAAACTATCGCTGATACCTTGCGCGCGCTTGAGCATAGAGGCGTGCCAGCCAATGCTATCAACGAGCAATTACTGCACGAAATCCGTAGCGACATCATCAATAAATCTAATTGCTTGCCGCTGGCCGACAAATTATTATCAAACCAGAAA
>JABCOE020000038.1 GCA_013333795.2 Candidatus Saccharimonadota bacterium
CCCAGGTGACACTCAATTTTACGTTTCGACTGAGGACGATTTGATGCGTATCTTTCAGGGCGAGCGGATTGCTAACGTGCTGGAACGCCTAGGTGTCGATGAGGAGACAGCGATTCAGAATCGTGCCGTCAGCAAAACACTGGAAGCGGCGCAGAAGCGAGTCGAAGGCTATAACTTTGATACGCGCAAAAATGTTGTTCAGTACGATAATGTTATTAATCGCCATCGCAAAGTTGTTTACACGGTGCGCCGCAAAATCCTCGAAGGCGATAATATAAAGCCGGAGATTCAGCGTTTGCTACGAGCGATGGTTAATAAATTAACGGAGGTTCCGGCCAAGAATAATCCAAAATTTGTCGAAGAATTTGCAGAGATTATCCCGCTGGAGGTCGACGAAATTGAAAAAATTGGCGCGATCAAAAAAGATAGGCAGCGCCGCGATAAAGCGTTAGCTGCTGCACAAAAAATGTATACAGCCAAAGAAAGAGAGCTCGGCGACGATCTAATCCGCGGGGTTGAGCGCGAAGTTTATCTGCAAGTACTCGATACGCTGTGGATGCAGCACCTCGAAAACATGCAGCATTTGCGCGAAGGCATTCACTGGCGCAGCGTCGGCCAGCGCGACCCGCTGGTTGAATACCGCAGCGAGTCGCAGAAGCTATTTGATAGCTTGCAAGCGACATTGCGCGAGGAAGTCTTGCGTGCTATTTATCATGTGCGCGCCACCGACGCTATTAGCCGCGAATCAATTGATGATGATCACCAAACGGAATTGACGAAGCTTGCCGAGACCTCGGTCGAGCATGGTGTCAACGAAATCACCGGCGGCGAAGAGAATCGCGATCACGATTTCGGCGGTTCAATAAAAAGAGCCGCCTCGACCGCCGAAACTAATCATAGGCGCAACGTTGCCCGTAAAAAGAAAAAGGCTAAGCGCCAGAATCGAAAAAAGAGCCGCTAGATGAAACACACAGTAACAGAAGTACGGCTCGACAATGGTTCGCGTGGGCTGCTTATTGACGTGCCTGGCGCAACGGTGATGAGCTTCCAGTTTCAATTTCGTGCTGGCAACCGCTATGTTGGACGCAAAAATATTTATGAAACCGCTCATGTGATGGAGCATATGTCGTTTGGTGCAAACGCTAAGTTTCCAAGCGAGCATGCTTACGAAGCAGAATTCACCAAAAATGGCGCGTACCATAATGCATGGACAAGCGACTTGTCAATGGTGTATGTGGCTGACTGCGCTGATTTTGAATGGGATCGGATTTTAGAATTGCAGCAAGTGGCGATTTGCCAACCGCGCTTTCAGCAAGAATCTCTAGAGGCCGAAAAGGGCAATGTTCGCAGCGAACTAACGGGGTATTTGAATAATCACGGCCGTGTGCTTTGGCCGAAAGTTCAGCAGCTGCTGGGCGAGGACGTTTATACGTTTTGGCAGCGTTTGCGTACGATTAATAATATCACGCTTGAGGATATCCAGCGTCACCACCAAAAAACTCACACCTCGGATAATATGCGCTTTGTGATTGCTGGTAAGCTCGATGGCCGGCGCGAACAGATTAAAAATATGCTTGAGAGCTGGGAGTTGTCGCGCGGCGAACGTTTCACAGTACCGCGCGATGTTTTGAAAAAGGCTGCCCCGCCTCTGATTAAGCGCAAGGAAGCGACTAATCTGACCTTTGGTTGGAGCATGTCGCTGCCGCGCGAAATTAATGATGCTGAGTTAGAGGCAATGTCGTGCTTGAATCATATCTTGACCGGAACGATGCACTCGCGTATCTTCGGTGCTGCCCGCAAAAAGGGTTTGGCTTACGGCATGTTTAGTGAAGCGAGCGCCGGTTTTTATGATAGCAGCTGGGATTTTGGCGGGCAGGTCAATGTCGAGACGGCGGATAAGCTCTTTGATATCATTGCCAGCGAAGTGCGAGCGGTGCTTGATGGGAAAATTAGCGAAGAAGAACTGGCGGCGGCGCAGTCCTACGCGCTAGGCCGCCACCAGATGGGGGCGCAGACAGTCGCGCAGATTAGCAATTTCTATAGCGGGCGTTATTTCGGCGATGGTTTTGTCAAGGATTATGAGCGCGTGCCTGAAGCAATCCGCAACATCACTCGCGAACGGATGATCGCGACGGCGCGCGAATTTATCGGCGCGGACACCTGGGTGCTGGCTGGTGTCAGCGCTAGCGACCAGAAATCACTGGCGCGGCTAAATGATAAGCTAGAAAAGCTGTTTTAGAAATAATAATTTCAATCAAAAGTAAAATGCTCCGCCGCCGACCCAGCGGAGCATTTTACTCTCAATTCTGGGTGGGCGACGGAGATGGTGTCTCCGTCTCTGGGGTGCTGGCAGAGCCGACAATACGATCATAGTCGGGTCTATGGACCTTCATCACGGCGAACTTACCAGCGTTACCGTTGGCGAGAACCTTCTGAAGGACTCCCGCCAAACCCTCATTTACCGAGGGAGTGACAGCGAATCTCTGCAGACTGGGGCTGCACTCCGCTGGCCACCAGCCAAAGCGGAATGACGGCCGGCAGTCGCGGCTAAACTTCTCGTCAACCTTGTACCCCGCGGCAGACCACGAGGTATTGTCGAGACTGAGCGTCATAGTTGACGCTTCGTTATCAGGAATGATAATGAACTCAATGTTAGCCAACGGAATTTCGATGACCTCATAAAACCCATTATGCTGAAATCCTACCAGGAGGGCAGTACCACCCTGGAACTGCGCCTGTCCACTGACGTGGAACAGGCTTCCGTTAACGGTCATATTTCCCGACAGCGAGACAGACTTATCTCCCACAGACAGCGGGTACGCAGTCCCGCTGTCGAGGCCGTAGTGCGATGCAGCCTCCGCAAAAGTCGCAGTTCTTTGCCTTTCGGTGTGCGGCAAAGAACAACCGTAAACGGCGAGGTTTGCAAACGTGTAGAGCACAATCACGACGAAGGCCGTGATGCTTGCAAATCTGGCGAACCCGTCGTTCTCGTTAGATGTAACAGTGGCGACACAGATTGCGAGAAAGAATCCAACGATGGTACAAACCACCGCTGTGAGGAGCCACCACATGGCAGCCCTCCTTCCTATGATAAACGGAAACGTTCTATCTCTCGCTGGTCGGAGCAAAAGATTAATATATATATATCAATAAATGATTTTGTTGTCAAATCAACGCGTGAAACACCGGTATTTTAGCGGGTTAGGCGCGTGCTATAATAGTCGTTATGAAGATTATTATCGCTGGCTACGGCGTAGAAGGTATATCAAATCTGATATATTTCCAGCAGAAATTTCCTGATGCGGAGTTTGTGGTGGCTGACGAGCGTCCGGCGGATAAACTACCGGCGATTCCGGATGGCGTTAAGTTGATTTCTGGCAAAAATGTCTTTAGCGAGCAGCTGGGCGATGCTGATTTGGTGGTGCGAACGGCCAGTTTGCCGCCGCGTAACATCAAAACTAACGGTAAAATTTGGTCGGCAACCAACGAGTTTTTTGATAAATGTCCGGCGCCGATTATCGGCGTAACAGGGACGAAAGGCAAGGGGACGACGTGCAGTTTGATTGCCTCGATCTTGCAGCAAGCTGGCCAGACGGTGCATTTGGTTGGTAATATCGGCGTGCCGGCGCTGGATGTCTTGCCGAAGATTAAAAAAAACGACATTGTCGTTTACGAATTGTCTAGTTTTCAGCTGTGGGATCTAAAAAAGTCGCCGCATATTGCGGTGGTGCTAATGATCGAGCCGGATCATCTGAATGTCCATACGGATTTCGCCGACTACCTTAATGCCAAGAAAAATATTCGCCGCCACCAGCGTCTTGGCGATGTTTGTTTATATCACCCAACGAATAAATATTCACAGGAAGTGGCTGCTATGCCATTTGACGGGCTATTAGATAGGCAAGGTCATGCAATGTGTGAATGCTGCGGAGATGATGCGCTAGATTTCGCGCAGCGCTACGCTATTCCTGACGATGGCCAATTTTATGTTCAGGATGGCTACTTTTGCGTGCAAAATCGGCAGATTTGCAGCACTAGCCATTTGCGCTTGCCGGGCGCACACAACCTAGAGAATGCTTGCGCGGCGATGAGCGCGGTGACGGAACTGCCAATCACCGTGACCGACGAGCAATATGCTGCCGGACTGGAGAGTTTCACAGGGCTGCCGCACCGTTTGAAATTCGTCGCTGAGGAAAACGGCGTGAAATATTACGATGACAGTATTTCGACCACGCCCGGTAGCGCCATCGCCGCGTTAAAAGCCTTTGCGGAGCCGAAAGTTTTGATTTTGGGCGGATCTGACAAGGGTGCGGACTATACGGAATTAGCGCAGGAAATCGCCAGGCAGCAAATGCGAGCGGTGATTGTCAACGGCGCTAACGCCAGTGAAATTATCGAAATTTTGCATAAAAATAAGGTTTCTTGCCAGGTTATCCAGCTGGAGATGGCGCCGATGCCGACAGTCGTCGAAACGGCAGCCAATCAAGCACAACCTGGCGATGTGGTGATTCTCAGCCCGGCCGCCGCTAGCTTTGATATGTTCAAAAGTTACTCGGATCGCGGCGATCAGTTTGTGGCGGCGGTAGAAAAGCTCTAATCGCGGCAAACCTCCGTCTCGTACGATAATATAAAGCAAACTTCAGTCTTGCTAGCAGAAGCTAGATGGCGTAGCAGTTAACTAAATAGCGAAATCGCTGATCTGCTTGGCGATGCTTGCGGTGGGCTCGAGAATGCGGCAATGCGGAAAAAGGCTTTGCAATCGCTTCTCAAGTGCCAGATAATGCGTGCAGCCCAGAATAATAACATCGCTGCCGCCGGCAACACTGGCCAACACCTCGTCCAGCGCAATATCGCCGGCCAAACCTTGATCAATCATACGCGCCCACGCGCGAGTATCTGGCGCGTCAATTCGAATATCAGAAGCATAATCGCTGATGAGTGTGCGCAGGCGCTGGCTTTGTTTGGTGGCATTTGTCGCTAGCAGGGTAATGCGATGCGATCTGGTCGAGGCAGCGGCCGATTTGATCATCGGTTCAAAACCAATAAAGCGAACATCTGGATAAAGTTGCTGCAGCTGTTTAAGGGCGTTAGTAGTGGCAGTATTACACGCCAGAATGATGATATCGCACGATAATAGCGGCTGAATGGCGGCATTGGTTAGCGCGATAATCTCTTCTGGCGAACGATTGCCATACGGCGCGTGCTCGCGGTCAATCGCCATGATATATGAATGTTGCGGCAGTAATTCTTTCAATCGCTTTGCTACCAATTCGCCGCCGGTTCCTGTATCAAATATGCCGATTTTCATGTAATGAGTATAGCAAAACCGCCTTAACAATATCTATGATAATGCTAGAGTCTGCGGTTCTGGGAGTGTTATTTTTTGCGGTAAAACGCCGAAACTGCTGCTTATTGCTGCTAATACTGTTATAATAAGCAAGAACAGGCGCGAGTCTTGAGATAGTATCTAATCGGAGGGTTTATGGATCAACAGCCGTACCAGCAATACCAACAGTATCAGCAGCCGCCGCAATCGCAGGCGCAAACCAAAGGCCAGCTTGCCGTAGTGCGGGCTCGCAATGCGCAAGATAATGTCGTTCTGACAATAACTATCATTATCTTTTGTTTCTTTGCGGCTAGCTATTTTATCTATACAACATTCCAGGAAATGTCAACAGACAATGCTGGGCACCACGTTGAGTTATCGTTCAGCGATGGCGTGATTGCTGTATTGCTGGCGATAGTTTTTATGATTATGGGATTGGGTATGCTGCTAGGTATTGGCATGTTCATGGTGCGGATGATGCGCCAGCAAATGCTGGGTAATGCCTTGCAGGTTGAATATAGCGCTTACGCGTGGTTACGCGATTGGGCTAACCAGGTATCGGCTGATTTAGAGAGGCCGCAAGTCGAGATCTTCATCACCCAGAATCCAGTGATGAATGCTTATGCTTTTGGTTTTGCTAGGCCATATTCTATCGTGCTGCATTCTGGATCGATTCGCTACTTGACCAAGGATGAGCTAAAAGTGATTGTTGTACATGAAATGGCGCATATCAAATACCGCCATGCCAACGCTAACGTGTATTTGATGCCGTTTTTGTCGATTCCGATTATCAGCGTATTGGGTAGTTGGATTTCTGGATTCTGGCACCGCCGTGCCGAGCTAACCGCCGATCGTCTAGCCTTGATGTATTTGGGCGATAGCGAATTGGTCAAGAAATCGCTGATCAAGGTGCATGTTGGACCTGATGCGGCAGACAGTATGAACGAGGTGGCGCGCCAGTGGATGCAGTATACGGCTGAGCGCCCGATGAATCATTTTGCGCAGACATTCAGTGATCATCCGTTTTTGGTGCGCCGGTTGAGTCAGATTGACTATTGGAAGGGCGTCGTTGAGCCGCAAGTTCAGCCGCAGAACGTTGCGTCAGTTACTGCCGAGTCTAATATTTCTGAGTCTGCTGAATCCGAATCTGCTGCTGAGCCGACAACCGTAGCACGAACTTCTACCAAGAAATCACCTCGCCGCAAATCAGATGACACCAGTCAAAATCAAGACGAGACTTCTGCCTAGGTTCTATGCAGCCGTTACGAAAACAAGCTGAAGATCTCCGCGCTCGCGTGGCTAACGCTTGCCAAGCTTTGCATATTGACGCTCGCGCTGAAGAGCTGGCAGTGCTTGA
>JABCOE020000039.1 GCA_013333795.2 Candidatus Saccharimonadota bacterium
ATCTGGAACTCCAACTGTCGCTTATCCAGGTCAAGAAGCGACATATGTTGATGGCAGCGCGAGAGTTGTCGATAATTCGAAAGCTATTTTGAAATTATGTATCAAGGTGACCGTGCCATTCTGGCGCACCGACCTTGAGCTACCGGAGGATATTGTCGAAGAAGTCGGCCGGCTATATGGCTTTGACAAACTACCGCGCCAGTTGCCGCGCCGCAGCATTAAACCCGCGCCAAAGAACCTGCGCCGCCAGCTCAAGCAGGCGATTCGCCAGAGTTTGTCGCGCGCCGGCGCCAACGAAGTCCTGACCTATAGTTTCGTCCACGAGCGTGTCCTGAAAAACGCCGAGCAAGACCCAAGCCGCGCCTATCGGCTAAGCAACGCTTTGAGCCCTGATCTGCAGTACTATCGCACCAGCGTGCTGCCGAGTTTGCTGGATAAGGTTCACGCCAACATCAAGGCTGGACATGATGAGTTTATGCTATTTGAAATCGGCAAAATTCACGATAAAGAATTGCCGCTTACCGATGAGAATCTGCCGAGCGAGCAGACGTTTGTCGACGGTGTTTACGCTAGCAAAAAGCCGCGGGCGGGCGCGCCATTTTATAAAGCGAGGAAGCTAGTGGACAGGCTGTTGGCGGATATTAACGTTGAGGCTGATTTCGTGAAAATAGCAGAGTCTGACGCGGATATGACAGCGCCGTTTGATGGCCAGCGCAGCGCTTGGATTGTCGCAAAAAATGGCGAGAAGCTAGGCATCGTCGGTGAATTATCTCAGACGGTGCGGCGTAATTTCAAGTTGCCAGATTACACGGCGGCGTTCTCGCTTGACGTTGAAAAATTGCAAGTCTGTTTGGCTGAAAATCGCGAGCATAATTACCGGCCGCTGAGTCGTTTCCCGTCAATCAGTCAAGATATCTCGCTGTGCTCAAGCGTGGAAATTTCGCATGATGAGTTGCTGCGAGCAGTTCGGCAATGCTTGGGCGAGCCAGAAAATCTACATTACCAGATACAGACGCTTGGTATATATCAGCCAAAAGACGACGCGGCTATCAAGACTACCACTTTCCGGCTAACGTTTACCAGTTATCAGCAAACCCTGACTGACGCTGAAGTCAAACCGATTATGGACAATATTGCGACGGCAGCGCTTACTAAACTTGACGCCGAGCGAGTGTAGTTTATTTTAGTTGTTTTTGATTAGAACGCAGCGGGCGTTCTGGCAGGCTGTTGCGCAACGTCACTAAGCTGCGCCGTGTTGGGCGGCCGATAAGTACGCCGAACGAGGCGCCAGCAGCAATGGCTAACGCAATCATTACCGCGCGCATCAATAACAGAGTACCGGCTACAGCGGCCGGATTAGCGACTAGTGCCATTAGTCCGTTATATAAGGTTAGTCCGGGAACCAGCGGTACGATACCGGCATCGATGATGGCTTGGCTAGGAATTCTGGTCAAACGTGAAACAACAGTGGCTGTAAAGCCAACAGTAAATCCAGCGACAGCGTTAGCAGGGATAATTATCAAACCTAATTCTGATACAGCTAGCAGCACATAATAACCCAATAGTCCGCTGGCGCCGGTGATTAACAGTCCAACTGGCCGCGAATTATTACTTAATGCAAATGATGCCGAGATGATGACGGCGCCAATATACTGATAAGTAGTGTTTGTAAAGGATAAACTGTCGGGGGTTGCGACAAACGCTAAGCCAAACTGCCTGGCGGCGTACAGGCCCATACTTACACCCAGTACAATACCAAGCGTCAACATCACCACCTTTAATAGCCGAGCACTAGCTGTAACGTAATATTCATCAATTGCGTCCTGAAAGGCGCCGACAATCATCATGCCAGCTACTAACAAGACGATACCGCCAACGGTTAATATCGTTGGATCAATCAAAGCAAAGAATTCCCAGTATTTATGATTAACTAGCCACAATATACCAGTAGAGACTAACGTGACTGATAACGCGGCAATAATCTGAATGAAAAATGGCGGCAGCGCAGCGCGCCCTAGTGGCTTTATCAGAAGAGTAATTAAAAAACCTATGATAAAGGCAGCCAGGATAATCGGTATAGACGTCGTGTAGAGTGCAACCGAGCCGGCACTCAGGCCGCCGCCAGCAATATAACTGATAATGCCAGGATAGCGCTTATTGTTGGCAATGATGGCATCGAGTTCATTTTCGGCATCATCTAGAGTGACTTTATGGTTGGCAATTTGGCTGGCTAGGTTTTGTAATTTGCGCATTAGCCGGTAATCGGTAGCGCGCGGCGAGATAGTGCGGATCAGTGTCAACGGTTCGCGATCGATGCCGCGGTCTTGCGAGAGCGTAATTTGATTAAAGCTGACATCTATATGTACTTTTCGCTTGCAATATGTGTCGGTTACCCCGAGCGCCATATGCACGACGCTATTCGCTGGCGTGCCCATTGATAGCAAATGGTCTGACATGTTCATAACCAGCCGCAAGGCTCGCATATTCGGCGTCAGTGTCTCATCGATTTTCTCGATATCAACTTGATCAGCATCGTCGGTTGCTGTCAAGATGCTTGTTAGCGAGTGGCGCATGAAGCGAATCAGCGGATTCATATCTTGATTATGGCAAAAAACCTATTAGTATTCTAGAGGCATATGATGTCATTTTCACAACTCCTTCAGCGGGTCGTGGTCGCGGTTGCTGGTGCGCCGAATGCTATCGAAATTAATCCGCTTTTGCTATACTGATTTAATATGGGTAGACAGGGGTTATCACGCGATCAAGTAGTTATTCAGCGCCAGAAATATGGTGAGAATCGGTTGCCTGACCGCGAAAATAAAAGCATTGTTAGGCTGATCTTAGCGATTATTACCGAGCCGATGATTTTCTTGTTGTTGGCAGTGGTAGTGGTCTACTTTATCTTGGGTGATTGGCACGAAACAGTTGTTCTGGCGCTGTCGGTAGTTGGCGTGGTGACTCTAGAATTGTATCAAGATTCTAAAACTGAGCGAGCGTTAGAGGCATTGCGGTCGTTATCTGCGCCGCAATGCCAGGTGGTGCGCGCTGGCGAATATGTCACCATTCCTAGCGTAGAAGTGGTAGTTGGCGATATTTTGGTTGTCGGCGAAGGTAGTCGAGTGGCTGCTGATGGTAAGCTCATTGAATCGTCAAACGTCGCTGCTAACGAAAGTATTTTGACTGGCGAATCGCTGCCAGTCGAGAAGACTTCTGGGGGCCAAGTCTTCTCTGGTACGGTAATAATATCTGGGCACGGACTCGTCGAAGTGACCGCCGTCGGCGAACAGACCGAAATGGGGCGCATTGGCGTGTCGCTGCACGAAATTAAACCAGAAAAGACATTATTGCAAAAGGAAGTTGGCCGAGTCGTGCGCTATATAGCGGTGGCGGCAGTGCTCTTGGCAATGTTATTGACGTTGCTGTTTTGGCTGCTGCGCGGCGATTTTTTGCATGGTTTTTTGGCGGGACTGACGTTGTCAATTGCGATTTTACCCGAGGAATTTCCGGTAGTCTTGTTGGTGTTTATGGCGCTGGGAGCTTGGCGCTTGGCTAAGAGCAATGTGCTGGCGCGCAAGAACCAGACTATCGAGACGCTTGGCGGCGCAACGGTGCTTTGTACGGACAAAACCGGGACGCTGACCGAGAATCGTATGGCTATAACTCAAGTTATCGGCCTTGACGGTAGAGACGTCGATGGCGCTGGGCGCAGCGAAATTGTCGCATATGGTATCTTGGCTTCGCAAAAAAATCCGTCCGATCCGATGGAAGAGGCATTCTTGGCGGCGACCGATGATCTGTCGGCGATTTATAACGGCATGGATATTGTCAAAGAGTATCCGCTAGACGACCATTCGTTTTCGGTAGCGCAAATTTGGGGGTGCGGTGGTAAGCCTGAAATTATAGCGCTGAAAGGCGCTCCGGAGGAGGTTTTTCGACTATGCCGCTTGCCCAGTGAGCAGCAAAGCCGACTGCAAGAGATCGCCGATGATGCGGCCGATGACGGTTTGCGCGTATTAGCAATCGCCAAGGCAGCAGCGAAAAACATTGAACTATCTCGCGATAGTTATCAATACGAGCTGCTGGGTTTGGGGGGGCTGTCTGATCCGATTCGTACCGAGGCTAAGGATGCTGTCGCCTTGGCACACCGAGCTGGCATCAAAGTGATTATGCTAACTGGCGACCATACCGAAACGGCGCGGCGTATCGGCCGCGAGATTGGCTTGAATGCTGAGCAGGTGGTAACCGGTCAAGAATTTTTGTCGATGAGTGAAGGGCAGCAGCGCGAGCTTGTTAAAACTACAGAAATCTACAGCCGCGTCGCGCCAAATGTCAAGCTGGCGATTATTTCCGCTCTTAAGCAAAACGGCGAAGTGGTAGCGATGACTGGCGATGGAGTTAACGACGGTCCGGCCCTCAAGAGTGCGCATATCGGTATCGCCATGGGCCAGCGCGGTACCGACGTTGCTCGCGAAGCGTCGTCGATCGTGCTGCTGGATGATAACTTCGCCTCAATTGTTCAAGGTGTGCGTATCGGCCGAAGGATTTTTGCTAACCTGCAAAAAGCGGTGATGTATATCATGATTGTGCATATCCCGATTGCTGCGTTGTCAATTGCGCCGGTATTGCTTGGTTGGGAATTGATTTTACTGCCAATTCACATCGTATTTTTTGAATTTATTATTGATCCTGCTTGTACGTTAGTATTTGAAGGCGAGCCAGAGGATGAAGACACGATGCGCCGGCCGCCGCGGCGAATTTCGCAGCCATTATTTAGTCGAGCGGTAGTGCTAGAAAGTTTAGCAATTGGCGGATTGCTGGCGCTGATGGCCATTCTAATTCATGGCGGGATGCTGGGCAGCGGTGCTTCTAGCGATCAAGCGCGAGCGGTAACTTACTTAACGATAATTCTAGCTAATATTGGTATGATTTTGGCGCTATCTGGCCGCAAAATCATTCGCTTGGCTGTTAAACAGCGTGGCAAGAACGCCTTGGCTATTGTGGTGGTCGCAGCTTCTGTCGCCTTGGCGGCGGTCTATAGTTTGCCATTTCTGCGCAATTTATTCAAAATCGCACCGTTATCGCCAGCTGAATTCGGCTTAGCGGCAACCGCGGCGATTATTGCGTCGCTGCTGGCGGCAATTGTGCGCAAACTATGGCAATAATCGAGATTTTATGCTATAATGAAAGGATAAACTAGAGAGGGGAAATAATGGCAACGTCAAAGAAGCAACGTGCTGGCATTTTGATTATTGTGGTCGCGACCGTTCTAGGTACGCTAGGATCATTCGCGGTGATGATTTTATCAATGCAGTCAAACAAGCAAGCTCAGGCGGACTACCAAAAAGTTCTAAGCGAGTATAAAAAAGAGCAAACTGCTTACGAACAAAAAAAACAAGCGCAAGCCGACAAGCTGTCAGCTAAATATTATGAGACGTTCAAACAGTATTCTAGCCAAGTTGCAAAGTTCGAAATCGATAGCGTCAAATCGCTAGTAACCGAAGATCTAACAGAGGGCGATGGCGCATTGGTAGACGATAAAACTAATTTTGCGGCTTATTACATTGGCTGGGATGCAAATGGCGATATCTTTGATCAGAGCATTGATAATAATAAGCTGAAAACGCCGTTGCCGGTAAACGGGTTGAGTACGGCTGGTATAATTAACGGCTGGAAAGAAGGTCTGAAAGGAATGAAAGTCGGCGGCGTGCGGCTGCTGTCTATCCCGGCGGACAAAGCTTACGGCGAGGCTGGCAGCAAAGACTCTAAAGGCAAGCAAATTATCCCGCCAAACATGCCATTGAAATTCGTCGTTATGGCGATTCCAGCGCCAGAAACTATCACTCCGCCAGATATGACGAAGCTGATGAACGCATACCAAGAAGCTCAACGAGCGCAGTAAGACGAGGAGGAAATCTACATGGAAGATATTAAGCCTGTGGTGATGATTGGCGCTGGCCCGAGTGCGCTAGCGGCAGCGATTTATACTACGCGCGAGGGCATTGACACTACTCTTTACGAGAAGGGCGTTGTTGGCGGGCTAGCGGCAATTACCGATAAAATCGACAACTATCCTGGTTTTCCCGATGGCGTTCCAGGTATGGAATTGGCGGATAATTTGCGCAAGCAAGCTGAACGCTTTGGTGCCAAGATTGATTATGGCGACGTTTCAGCGCTGCGTCATCAAGATGGCGTTAATATTTTGACAGTTGACGGTCAAGAGGTTAAAGCTCGCGCTGTACTGATTGCTACAGGCAGCGGCTATAAGAAACTTGGTATTCCTGGCGAGGCAGAATTTTATGGCCGCGGCGTGCATTATTGTGCGACTTGCGATGGTGCTTTTTATAAAGGCAAGAGACTGGGCGTCGTCGGCGGCGGCAACTCGGGTGTGCAGGAAGCGATGTTTTTGACGCGATTTGCCGAGCATATTGATTTGCTGGTGCGAAGTTCCGTAAAGGCCAGCAAGACTCTACAGGACGATTTGCAGAAATATATTGATAATGGCAAAATTACCGTACATTTGCAAACAGTAGCGCAAGAAATCGTCGGCGAGGACGGCGCGGTGGCGGCGGTGCGGGCGCTCGAAGACGGCGCAGAAACGACTTTCGAGGCTGACGGCGTGTTTGTTTTCATCGGCTTGAAGCCGAATACGCAGTTTTTGGCGGATAGCGGCGTTGAGCTTGACGAGTACGGCTTTATCAAAACCGACGACCATTTGGCGACGGCTTTGCCGGGCGTATTTGCTAGCGGCGATGTCCGTAGCGGTGCTACCATGCAGGTGGCTAGTGCTGTCGGCGAGGGGGCGACAGCGGCGCTGAGTATCCGCGAATACTTAGAGGGTGTGAAGGCGAAATAGCTTCGCCACTGGATGTCGATGCTATTCGACGTATTTCTTGCGGAAAGCTTCGAGTTGTTTAATGATGGCTGGGTCGCTAGTCTCGAGGGCGATTTCGCGCGTGCCCATGATGCCAGAGCCGCGCATGAAATTATGCGACCCTGATAGTGCTACTTTCGAGCCGTCAGGCATCGTGAAAACAATGAATTTGGCGTGCAGATATTGCGGATGCTGATATAAGGTTTGCTGCCGGCTGGTTAAAGTGCCGAGTTTGATGAGAAGTTTATTGATTGGCGAGGCGGTACGCCAATTATTGAAATATAATTTGGCATTTTTGCGCTTGAGAATGCGGTTGAGTTTGCCAGTCGGGCAGTACTGCGATACTAGTATAATGTTTTCAGCTTGTTCGGCTAGGTCGCAGGCGCGCTTGTAAATGAGAGAATTAGTTGGCAAGCCCTGGTCAACCAGGACAGACGAGTGTTCGTCGAGACCAAACATTGAATTGCGAATCGAACCGCCGCGCTTGTCGGCGCGAGCGATAAGGTATTGCTCGTTAGATAGTTTATCGGCTAATACTTTATTATCAAATCGGAACATGTAATCAACGTTAGCTAGGCTCTCGTGGTCCATATTGACACCGCCGCAAGCGTAGACTATGTCGTCAACAATCGACCACTTGCTATGAGTGCGGCCAGTCATTAGCATATTGGCTTTTTGACCGAGCCAGCGAAAAGCCACGCCTGCTCTTTTTAGCCGCCGTTCTAATTTCATGGCGTGAACGGCGCGCGATGGCTGGCGGCGCGGCGAACGCAGAATGAATTCCTTCGGTTCGAGATAAGTGAATGAATCAGCGCAAACCGAGGCTGGTACGCCGCGTTCAGCCGCCGCGCGCTCGACGGCAGCGATTACGGCTTCGGTGTGCTTATCATCGGCGCGAAAGGTGGGCGCTACCATATTGACGCGCTGCTTGGCGTTATCAATTTTAACTGCTAAATCCGACATATAGTCTTCTGCTGTCAATAGCGTCGGCCTCTTTTTCTTACTCATATCTCTATTAGTATACTCTATAGCGTAAAAAACTGGTACTATATAGGTAGTAACTGTAAGCAAAGGAGCAACATGGCAGATTTTAATAAAGTTCTTGATCCGGGAGATGTCAATGGCGGGCTAGTCAATACGGTAGTAGAAATCCCCGAAGGGTCGCGCCTGAAAGTCGAATGGGATCGTCAGCGGGCGGCCTTTATGCTGGACCGCGTCGAGCCAAAAATCTTTGCTAAGCCGTGCAATTACGGCTTTATTCCGCAGACGCTTGACGAGGATGGGGACGAGCTAGACACGCTGATTATTTGTCCAGAGCCGCTAACGACTGGCGTGTGGTTGAAGGCGCGTATTATTGGCGTGCTGCGCTTCGAAGATGACGGTGAAGTCGACGACAAAGTAGTCGTGGTGCCGGCTGATAATCGCGACGATGATCGTATTAACTCGCTCGACGACATTCCGCAGCTGGGTAAGCAGCTTGAACATCACTTCACTCATTACAAAGACCTCAAGAAGCCAGGCAGTACTATCGTCAAGGGCTGGGGCGATGTCGAGGAAGCCAAGACGATTGTCAAACAATGCATTGACCGCTATAATAATCAGTAATAAACTTAAACGGAGCAAATTATGGATTATTATGATTATTCAACTTCGACTTATGCGGCTAGCAGCGATGTCGGTGCGGTTGCAGTTGTAATTTGGCTGTTTGTCATCTTAATTGTAATGGCAGTTTCCATACTAATGATTATCGCCATGTGGCGAATCTTCACTAAGGCTGGCAAGCCAGGCTGGGCGTCATTAGTGCCAATATATAACATGGTAGTAATGATGCAGATTGTCGGCCGGCCAGAGTGGCAAGTCGTACTGATGTTCTTGCCGTTTGCCCATATATACATTTCGATCGTGTTACCGCTAGATTTAGCAAAATCGTTCGGCAAAACGACTGGTTTTGGCGTTTTGATGATCTTCTTCCCGGCGATTATGAACCCGATTTTGGCGTTTGGCTCAAGCCGCTATGTTGGCCCGGTTATGCGGCAGCAACCAGTCTACGGCCAGCCGCCGCAGCCTGGGTATTACGCACCGCAGCCAGCTTACGGACAACCGCAGCAGCCGGTAGCCTATGCTCAACAACCGCAGCCATACGCTCAACCGCAACAACCAGCTGCAACGGTTGTCCAGCCTCAGCCGCCGGTAGCTGAAGGCGGACAGCCGCAGCCGCCTCAGCAGCCACCGCAGGCATAAATAGAATAAACTTTTAGTTTGCAAAACCTAGCAAAATAGCCAGAATTTGTCTGGCTATTTTCGTTTTGGCCGCTATTTTTTGTTGCGGCGAAACGGTGCTGTGCGCTGCAATAGGCTACCAGCGCGGCCTAGTAGCGAGGTTTTTTTGAGCTGGGCCTTGAGCTTCATGCGGGCGTGTCCAGTGATGACATATTCGTTCCAGCCGGGCTTTGGGCGAGCGCGCTTGTTGGTTAGAATTTCGACGGTATCGCCGTGCTGCAATTTGTAGCTGAATGGTTCCATCTTGCCGTTTATTAGAAATCCGCTTGATTTAGCGGCTAAATCAGAGTGCACGCGGTAGGCAAAATCTAACGGGAAAGCGCCGTCTGGCAGGTCGTAAATATCACCCTTTGGCGAATAAATAAAAATCCGGTCACCGAACAAATCGACCTTCAAATTATCAACATCGAAATCTTTACCCTCGCGAATCATCGATGCTGCCGACTGCAAATGCTTAATCCAGTGTAAATCTGTCGGCAGGCTGGTCATTTTGCCCTTGATATAAGCGTCAGTTAGCTTTTGCTCGTTATAATGAAAACTGGCTGCCAGTCCACGTTCAGCGTAATCGTGCATCTCGCGGGTGCGGATCTGGAACTCGCCCGCTTGGCCGTTTTTAGTAACCACCGTAGTGTGCAGTGATTGGTAGCCGTTGGGCTTAGGCTTCGATATGTAATCTTTGATTCGCCCAACCATCGGCTCGTACATATTGTGCAGTTCGTTGAGTACCAGATAGCAAGTGTCGATGTCGTCAACGATAATCCTTAGCGCGATCAAATCGTAAATATCGTCGATATTGGGGACGCGCTTCATCTTTTTGTACAAGCTGTAAGTGCTCTTGACGCGGCCGTCGATTTGGTGCTGGATTTTCTCGTCGCTCAGGCGCGAATCGACAGCGCGGCGGACGGCATCTAGTTTGCGTTGAGATTTCTTTAAGCGGCTATCCTTGAGGGCGACAGTTTGGTTGTATTCCTCGGGCATTAAATATTTGAAACTCAACTCTTCGAGCTGCACGCGCAGCCGTCCCATGTTTAACCGATCGGCTAGTGGTGCGAAAACGTCTAGTGTCTCGCGGGCGATC
>JABCOE020000040.1 GCA_013333795.2 Candidatus Saccharimonadota bacterium
AGCGCGATACTGGCGATTTTCGCTTGCTTGATCGGCGCTGTGTTGAAGCTCTCAAGCTGCTGCGCGAATCGCAGCGCAACACCAAGGCCCTCTTCAGCTGGATCGGCTTCAACAAAAAAGAGTTGCTCTACGATCGCGACCCGCGCGCTGCCGGCGATACTAAATGGAATTATAGCAAGCTGGTCAATCTCGCTATTGACGGTATCACCAGTTTCACCACTGCACCCTTACGAATGTCGTCGATTTTGGGGATGATTATATCATGCGGTGCATTTTTGTATATTCTTTATCTGCTAATTCGACCGCTGTTCGGCGTACCTACTGGCGCTGGCTATTCATCGCTAATGGCAGTAATTTTGTTTCTCGGCGGCATCCAGCTGATTAGCCTAGGCATTATCGGCGAGTACGTTGCTCGAATTTTTAGCGAGTCCAAGAACCGGCCTGGTTACTTTGTCGAAGAATATCACGAGGCTAAGCGTGAAAAATAAGGCGCAAATTGGTCGGTTCGCTATCGTCGGCACAATAAATACGATAATTGATTTTGGGTTATTATTTTCACTGACCTTTCTAGGATTGCCGAAACTAGCCGCCAATACTGTCTCGACCGGTACTGCCTTTGTTTTTAGCTTTTTCGCTAACAAAAAGTACACCTTCAAATCCACTAGCAAAAATATCAAATATGAGATAGTGTCCTTTGTGATTATTACGCTATTTGGCTTGTGGGTGCTTCAAAACGCTATGATTTGGCTGGCTACGCCGCTAATCAAAAACCTCATAACTAACGAACAAATTTCCTTGTTTGTCGCTAAATTATTTGCCACAGCCGTCTCTCTAAT
Source organism: Candidatus Saccharimonadota bacterium (assembly GCA_013333795.2). Lineage (GTDB taxonomy): Bacteria > Patescibacteriota > Saccharimonadia > Saccharimonadales > Saccharimonadaceae > Saccharimonas. Next base: position 837 of record JABCOE020000040.1, read on the forward strand.
CTGGAATTACTACTTATACGAGCGAATTGTCTTCAGAAAGGAATCATCATGAGTCATATCGCTATTGACGCCCGCGTTATCAACTCTGGGACTGGTACTTACGTGGTTAAGTTGCTAGAATATTTGCAAAAAATCGACCACCACAATACCTACAGTATACTCATGCCAACCAAAGATAAAGACTATTGGCAGCCAACTAACCCAAATTTTAACGTCCTAACTATCGATTTCAAAAACTATTCGCTAGCTGAACAACTTGGTTTCAAAACTTTTCTCGATGACCTCAGTCCAGATTTGGTGCATTTTTGCATGCCGCAGCAGCCAATCCGATATCGCGGCAAGCACGTCACTACCGTTCATGACATGACACTGCTCAATACTTATAATTCCGACAAGAATTGGCTAGTTTTTCATGCTAAACAACTGGTTGGTCGCTGGGTATTCAAGAAAATTGCCCAGACTAGCCAGCATATCATCACCGTGTCAAACACTACCAAACGCGAATATCAAGCATTCTGCGGAATATCTGATGATAAAATTACAACGATTTATGAAGCTGCCGAGATTCATCGGGGCGGCCTGCAGCCGTACAAGACACCGTTTACGCGTTTTATTGCTTATGTCGGTCAACAGCCTGATTACAAAAATATCCGCCGTTTGGGCGACGCCCACCAAAAACTATTAAAAAAGTATCCCGACCTCGGATTAGTGCTAGTTGGCCGGATTAATGCTGCCACTCAGCGCAACAAAGACTATTTTGAATCAAAAAAATACAAAAACATTCACTTCACCGGCTTTATACCTGATGCTGAGCGCGATTGGATCTTCACCCGGTCGCTAGCATACGTCTTCCCATCGCTGCTAGAAGGCTTCGGCTTGCCGCCGCTAGAGGCGATGGCCTACGGTACGCCAGTTGTTTCAAGCAACGCTTCGTGTATGCCAGAAATTCTCGGCGACGCAGCAGTATACTTTGATCCGCTTAATGTTGAGGACATTGCCAGTAAGATTGATACCGTTATTACCGATAAATCGCTGCGCAATACTTTATCTAAAAAAGGTAAGCAACAAGTGGCTAAATATTCTTGGCGGCGGATGGCCGAGCAAACTTTGCAAATTTACGAAAATGCTATTAACATCTAGAGTCTCATCTCTTTGAAGGCTTTTTGCGCTAAATCATACATAGTTTGGTACACAGCGATATCGGCGCCCTGCTCGGCTGTGTGCAGATAAATTACGTTATCAACAACCTCGATTGAGACTTCGAAACCGAGCGCTGCCAATTGCTCCATGTACGTCGGGTTGAGCAGCTCAAAGCTAGCTGCTTGGTCGGCATTAGAAGCATACACCTCGTATAACTCATTAAACTTGCCCCACTCCATTTCGACTTTTTCCAGACCGCGAACACCGCCGAAACGCATCATTTTCTTGCGACGAACAATAATTTGGCCGTAATCTTTCGGTACGTTAATTTGAGCGATAACTACTGATGAGCTATCAGTGGCGCGCTGGTAAGTATACAATTGCACAAGCAATGATTCTTTATACAAGCCGACCACATGATTATTAATATCTGATGTACCAAATTGTGCACCGTTAAATAGTTGCCCGCGCTTTGGTATAAACAGCCAGCCCATATCAGCGCTATAGCAATAATTATTCTGACGGGCAAATTGGTCGATTTGCGGATTATACATCGCCGGGTTAGCTGTCGCCTGATCGACGCCGTCTAGTAACCAAACTTTGCCATGGCGGCGGAATCGCCAATATTCAGTGAACATGCTATTGTCGGTAAATAATGTCTGATTGGTAGCGTTATCGACCAGCGAATCTTTAGCACTCGCCGAAAAACCAATCGTTACTGTATCTTGGCTATCATCAGGCGAATCTAACATATCAACCACCTCGGCGTCGTTCACTACGATATCCGACATTTGGTTTGTCCGATTCATTAGCTGCAGTGTATAAATCATCAAACCAGCATGATAAGCATAATTTTCGGTGGTATAAGCTTTAATCGCTTCGCTATCTTGCTTCGCCCAATCGCTTTGGTAGCGCAGGAATACTTGCTTGGCGTGATCGATTATCTGTTGTTCGTTCCATACCGGATCGGCAGCGCTAGCTTGCATAAGTTTATCGCGCAAGAACTTACTTTGTTTAATCTTATTAAACGCCTCATAAAGTCCAGTAATCATACCGACGAGCGCTCCTAGAGCGATAGTTACACCTACCCAACCTCTAGCAATCAACACGAAGGTTATTACTATCAAGACAAAACCAATCGCGTTCGCAGCCACAAACCGCGTACCCTCTTGGCCTATGTGCTTGCGCAGCGCCGAACCTATACAATAAGCCGGCACGAAGCCAATCATCGCTATACCGGCCAGCAAACCGCCGCCTCCGCCGCCGCCAGAACCACCGCCCGAGCCGCCAGATCCGCCGCCGCCAGCACGAGCAAAGAGCTCGATATTTGTCGAAAATAAATGTTCCATCGAGCTCCTTACTTTTAATTTATTATTTTATAATTAAAATTTGACTTCAACTGGCTTTTCAATTGCTGCCCGTTCGCTTTCGCTAACGTCGAAGAACTCTTTATCAGCGTTAAATCCTAGCATTCCAGCGAAAATATTAGTCGGGAAGACTTTGCGTTTGGTGTTGAATTGGGTGACGTTAGCATTGTAAAAGCGGCGTGAGGCAGCAATTTTATCTTCGGTGTCGGTAATTTGCGCTTGCAGCTCCATGAAGTTGCTAGAAGCTTTCAGCTCCGGATAATTTTCGGATACCGCGAATAAGCTTTTGAGCGCCATAGTTAATTCGCCGTCGGCCTTGGCTGCTTCAGCCGGGTGTGTTGCCGACATGATAGCCGAGCGCGCCTCGGTGACTTTTTCGAAAACGCCGCTCTCGTGCGCCGCGTAACCTTTAACAGTTTCAACGAGGTTCGGGATCAAGTCGGCGCGGCGCTTCAACTGCACCGAAATACCGCTCCACGATTCGTCAGTTTTGATATTTAGCTTGACCAAGCTATTATACATGCCGATTACCGCGCCGATCACGACAACCAGCAGGATAACCACCACCGCTACGATTATTAGTACAGCAGCCATACTCCAATCCTTTCTTTTATACTTATGATTATAACGCTAAGAACTCGCCTGCGCAATAATAATATAGCGCTGGCGGCCTTCGCCCTCAGAGTAAGTGCGAATATCACTGTATTCAGCCGCTATCCGGTGGACAACCCGGCGATCAGCAGCGTTAATATGAGCAACATGCGAATCGCCAGTGCGGCGCACTTCTTCAATCCAGCCGCGAGCCTTTTCGGCAATTTTTTCTTCGCGCTGCTTCTTATAACCGGCAATATCGACGATTACGCGGGTAACCGCCGCATTATTATTGCGCAGCACTGTCGATACCATGTATTGCAAGCTGCGCAGCGTCTCGGCATTACGGCCAATCAAAATACTATTGAGGTCGCTGCTGGCAATGTCAATCGATAAAATATCATCCTGATAGCTAGTCTCGACCTCTATATTTTCGCCAAAAAACGACAAAATATCCTCGACAAATTTCTTGGCATAGGCAATTGATTGTTCTTTATCCATACTTCTCCTTTCCTACCTCGCCTTAATCCGCGTGATGTGTGCTTCTTTAGCTTTTTTCTCGCGGGTTTTGGCTTTTTTCGATTTTTTGGGAGCGCTAGCCTCTTCGGCAATTTCGTGCATTTCTTCAGCATCTTTTCGCAGCAAGAAATGCTGCTGAGCGGCCGCCACCAAGTTAGACGCCGTATAGTAAAGCGCCAATGCTCCTGGCAGCCCCACCATAATCAAAAACATCATTATCGGCATAGCCTTCATCATGCCGCGCGTCATAATACTGCTCATCTCGGTCGGATCGGCCTCTTTACCTTCGGCTGCTTCTTTCATCAGATCGCGGAAACGCTTTTGGTTTTTACCAGCAGTTGGCGCGGTTTGCTTAGTGATAATATACTGAGTAATTGCCGATACGGCCGCCAAAGCCAACAAGAAAAAGTCAATACCGTGGTTGCTAAAAGTCGTCTTGGTTAAATCGATAAATCCGAGCATTGTATGATTGAAATTAGCTGGATTCTGGATAATCGACTGAATAACATCAATATTTTTGATTGGCTCGTAAAGGTATTGGCTAATCACTTCGCTTTTGAGAGAGATAATGATTCTAATCACCTGGTAAAGTCCAATAAATATCGGCAACTGGATAACTAGTACTAACACCGAACGCATCGGCTTAATACCATAGCGTTTATATAGTTCCATTTGCTGCATGGCTTCGGCCTGGCGGTCGCCTTTGGTGTTTTTCTTGATCTTAGCCAGCTCCGGCTGCATTTTGCGCATCAGCGTGGTTTGGTTGAGCTGGCTTTTGATTAGCGGATACATCACAAAACGCAGAATAATCGTAAAGATAATAATCGCCAGCCCGAAATCGTGCCACGGAATGATACTATACAATAACATTAGCGCGTTAAAAATCGGCTGGACAATCAATAATTGGAATAAATCATGCATAAAAGCCTCGTATTCTCCTCTCGGCAAGTACTTATCTATACCATTATATCATCTCTTTGGCTGACAACTACCGAATCAAGCGATGATTTGCACAAAAATAGCATCAAGCGATGATTTCAGATCGCCAGGCGCCAAACTTAACGCTTCGCCGTTGGTAACAATCACTGCGATATCGACGTTTTTAGCGCGAGGTAAAACATCAATCCGTAAGCGTTCATAAACCTGGCGGCGGATACGATTGCGCCCAACTGCTGATTTATGAACTTTTTTACTAATTACTACTGCAAAGCGCGGCTGCTGGCGGCGGGGATTGGTAATATATCTGACCGTGAAATAACGCGCCCTAACCGCTTGGCCGTTTTTGTATAAAAATTTCAAGCTACCATGCCCGTGAAATCGATATTTTGACGCAATCATACAATAAATTCCATTATAGCAAAATAGCGCCAAAAATTAGCGCTATTTACCTATAGTTACCTCGACTAGTTAGAGTGCGATACGAGCACGGCCTTTAGCCTGGCGGCGCTTGAGTACAGCCCGGCCAGCTTTGGTTGCCCGACGGGCACGGTAGCCGTGCGTCTTGACGCGGTGTCGAGTATGCGGTTGAAAAGTTCGCTTTGGCATAATGATAGCTATTATAGCAATTTCACGCTCAATAATCAATATTTGATTGCTAATCTGTCGAGATTATACTATCGCTATATAAATTATCCACATTTTTGGCTGGTTTGTCCACAAATTTAACAGAGGTAGCGCTAAATTGTGGAAAAACTCACCTCTGTTTAGCCGCCTACATAACTATTAATGAACGTAATGTTCTTATAGTTGTGGAAAACTCGTGAATCAGCTATCATAGAGATACGTTATTAACAGCTTGTGAGGGTATAAGTTTTAGATGAATAATTCATTATGGCAAAGTGTCCTGGGGGAAATCGAGCTTTCAGTATCGCATGCGAACTTCAAAACCTGGTTTCGCGATACTGAGCTACTATCTTACGATAATGGCACAGCGACTATCGGCGTTGTTAATGTCTTTGCTAAATCACAGCTCGAAAAGCGTTTCGATACGCAAATCCGCGAGATCCTCAAGAAAAATAACCCTAATATCAAAGATGTTAATTACAAAGTCAAAAATACTAAGAAAAAAATTACCAGTCGTGAAACTACTGCTTCGCTGCGCGATCGCGCTAACGAGTTAATTAGCCGCGCGCCAGTTAACGCCAAAACGCCCACCGCCAACACCACCCTTAACCCGCGCTACACTTTTGATAATTTCGTAGTTGGTTCATGCAACGACCTCGCCTACACTGCTTGCCAGGCAGCAGCCGCTAATCCTGGCGCCAAGTATAACCCGCTTTTCATCTACGGCGGCGTCGGCTTAGGCAAAACTCACTTGATTCAAGCTGTCGGCAACGCCATCATCAAGCGCGATCCCAAAATGAAAGTTGCCTATGTTAGCTCTGAAACTTTCATGAAAGAATTTCTCGATAGTATTCGTTTCAAAATCGCTGGCTTCAGCGATAAATATCGCAACGTTGATGTCTTGATCGTCGATGATATGCAGTTCATCGCCGGCAAAGAAAAAACTCAAGAAGAATTCTTCCATACTTTTAACGCCTTACATCAAGCTAACAAGCAAATTATCATCAGCAGCGACAAGCCGCCGCGCAGTATTCCAACCTTAACCGAGAGGCTGCGCAGCCGCTTTGAATGGGGTATGGCTATTGATATTCAAATGCCTGATTTCGAGACTCGCTGCGTTATCATCGAGACCAAAGCTAGCATGTCCGGCGTGACATTAGAGCGCCAGACGGTCGAATATTTAGCGCAAAATATCAAAACTAATGTCCGCGAGCTAGAGGGTGCGCTTAATCAGCTGCTGGCTTATTCGGAAATGCGCGGTACCACGCCAGATGCTGCCACCGCCGAAGGACTACTCGGCAACGTTCGATCAACCAGACCGCAACATCTAACCGCCAAACAAATCATCGACAAAACCGCCCGCCACTTCCAAATCGATAGCAAAGAAATGTGCAGCAGTAGGCGCGACAAATACATCGCTACGCCGCGGCAAATTGCTATGTATTTACTACGCAGCGAACTGCACATGAGTTTTCCGCGCATAGCTCAAGAGCTCGGCCGCAAAGATCACACTACTGCTATTCATTCGGTCAACAAAATTGAAAAGGCTATCAAGCTTGACCTCACTATCCGCGAACAAGGCGCCGAAATCCGGGAGAAACTTTATGCTTAAATCCTGTGGAAATTTTGTGTACAGCCGGTTCAAAGCCCTGGGTAAAAATTGTGTTCGTTTATCCACTGTTTGGCGAGAGACCTGGCTACTGCCATCGTTAAAGTGGACAAACTGCCTAGTTTTACTATGTGAAACTCACTCTTTTTCCGCTAGATTTTCTCAGGTTAAAATTCGTCAATTACCTCTGTTAATTAGCTACTTTTCCCCACTGTCCACAGCACCTACTATATACATCACTAATTATAAAAAGAAAGATAGGTAATAATTATGGAATTATCGGTTACACAAGAAAACTTCGCGCGAGCACTAGCAATCGTTGGCCGGATCGCTAGCAGCCGCGCCGGACTACCAATACTTGGCAATGTGTTGCTGCGAACCGAAGCTAACCGGTTATTGGTCGCTGCGACTAACCTAGAGATAGCAGCGACTTGCTATGTTGGTGCCAAAATTACTAAACCGGGCGAGTTGACCTTGCCGGCCAAACTAATTAGCGAATTTATAGCTAGTCTGCCGCGCGGTACAGTTGATATAGTTAGCAAGGGCACGTCGATGACAATTTCGTCGGGTAATTATTCATCAATTATGTCGGGCGTTGACGCTGGCGAATTTCCAGAATTGCCGTCGATTGATGAAAATCAAGCTGTCACCTACACTATTGCGGTAGCTGACTTCAAACAAGCTGTCAGCCAGACGATTATCACTACTAGCAATGACACCTCGCGTCCAGTACTAACCGGCGTTTATTGGCACACTGACGGCGGTAAATTGTATCTAGCGGGCACTGACGGCTATCGCTTAGCACAGCGCCGCCTATTTGATACTACTAGCGAGATTGCGGCAATCGTACCGACGTCGAGCCTGCAAGAGGTGCTGCGAACAATTTCGGATAGCACCGACCAAGTCGAAGTACTGTTTGACGACGAGCAAGTCCGCTTCCGGGTCGATGACTCCGAGATTACCAGCCGTTTAATCGAAGGCAGCTATCCGAAATATCAGCAGTTAATACCAGCGACCTCCGAAACTCAGGCGCGAGTCAAGATGGACGATTTTTCGCGAATTGTGAAGATCGCTGGATTGTTTGCGCGCAATTCTGGCGGCAGCGTGACAGTGACGGTTGATGGCGAAAAGAATAATATTAGTATTCACTCAATTGCTAGCGAACTTGGCGAGAATACTAGCTCGGCTGATGCTGAGGTCACTGGCGGCGGTGTTCTCACGTTAAATTCACGCTATATCACCGACGCGCTTGGGGTTATCGATGGCGATAGCGTTGATTTTCGGTTTAGCGGCAAGCTGTCGCCGTGCGTTTTGTCGCCGGCAAGCAAAAATTCGGATTATATCCATATAATTATGCCTCTGAAGAGTTAATATGAAGATTTTGCGATTGGCGGTGCAGAATGTTCGCGTTCATTCGCTGAAAATGCTTGATTTGGAGCCGGGAACAACGCTAATATCTGGCCCGAACGGTTGCGGCAAGACATCGCTTATCGAGGCCTTATATATCGCTTTGCGCGGCAAGTCTTTTCGCGGCAGCGACGAATCGATTTGTTCGTACGGTGCTCAAATGTACCAGATAGACGTAGCTACCGATGAACTGCAATATCGGGTGACTTATCAAAATCAAGACGGCACCAAGCGCAAACAGTTCGTGGTTGCTGGCAAAAAACACGGCCGCTTGCCTTATGTTCTCAAATATCCGATTGTGTTGTTTGAGCCGGATACGCTGCGGATTGTTAATGGCTCGCCGCAGCGTCGACGCGATTTTTTGGACGGGTTGATCCAGCAATACGACCAGTCATATTCACATGAGCTGAGCCGGTATAATCGCGCTCTATTGCAGCGTAATAAGCTCCTCAAGGATCCACTAATTAACGACGACGAATTATTCTCTTGGAATCTAATACTAAGCGATTACGGCGCTAAAATTATTAGTAAGCGCCAAGCGGTTTTAAACGATTTTAATAGTAAAATAACTGCAATCTATCAGAGTATCGCAGGCACGAGCGACACGGTTAGCTTGAAATATTCCCACGAAAGCCGCGTGTCGGCGCAAAAACTGCTCAAGGAATATGAAGAAAAAATCACTTATGACAAGGCGGTTGGCGCGACCAGCACTGGGCCGCACCGGCACGATATAGCGATTGGATTTGGCGATAAACCCGCTGCCAAAGTCGCCTCTCGCGGCGAGGCGCGGACGATTGTTTTGGCGCTGAAATTTCTCGAGGCAGCTTATATCGAGCAGCAAACTGGTAAAAGGCCGTTAATTTTGCTAGATGACGTCTTTGGCGAGCTTGATCAACACCGCCAAAAGCGGCTGATGAGCGAATTCGTTGATAACCAGATCGTGATGACGAGTGCTGGCGATTAGTGCTTATGATTGTCTACTCGTACCTATCGACTTTGTTCGTGTTGCCAATGTTATAATTCGGCATGAGCGGACGCTGTGTAGTGATGTCGATGGTGTTAGCTTTGTTGAGAGTACTTTGCGGCGCTGAGCAGTCGTATTTGCTGATCGAGATCATCGGCTTGCATTTAACTACCCATTTCGAATCTTTCTTCTCGAGGACGACTTTCAGAGTGTCTCGGTTTAAGTCGGTGCCAGCGCCGTTAAACACCAGGGCGGCAATCGCCCAATCGCCCTTCTCTAGCACAGTTTCGTTTTTGATAGTGTAAAAGGTGCTTATTTTGTTATTGCTGCCTAGGATGGCGCTATCTATAGCTTTTTTGTTCTCGTTCGTTAGTTTCTGCAAGTACGAATTAGTATACTTGTAGTCGAGAGAAACACTTTTTTTGTCCGAGCCCAACAATATTCCTCGTTGTAAAATTGACACGATATTATCTTTACTCTTAGCTACTAAAAAGTAAGTACCTTTCGGCAAGAAATACTCTTTGCCGGACTGAACTGATTTTTCGACGACTGTTTTGGTAGGAGCGATGGTATTTTCGGTCTTGGTGTCAGTGCCTTTATATAATATAACGCTAGAATATTTCGATGAATCGAATGAGATTGTCAAATACTGGCGAGAAGTAATTACTGCCAATATAATCATCAAAACAGTAAATGCAGAAAAAGCGGCGGCAATTATAATGATTTTCTTCTTCGGCGTCATAAGTTATTCTCCTAGATGGCTTTTATAATCGGCATATTCTATCTGATAATCGCTTAATTTGATACCCATAGATACTAACCGCAGCGTGGCTTTGTAGCGGTATTGCGGCGATTCGGTACGGATAACGATTATTGGCCGATCGTCTTTCTTGTAGTAACCAACCGAATAGTAAGGATCTTTGATTGGTAATTTAGCGACTACTGGATATTTTTCGGTGAATTTTTTGCCAGCCTCGCGGATTTGCTGGCCAGCAATACTTTCAACCTTATTATATTGATCCATGTGTTTTTTTTGCCACTGGCGAGCTTGATCTGATTGCGGCATGAGCTCGATAATGACAGTATACCGTGGTTTGGTGGTGGCGTTAACCTCTGTCTGGCTGCTGCGGAAGCCGTCTTTGGCAGCCGTGATTGAATAATCGCCTGGCGGCAGGTAATTGGTACCGTTTTTGGCGGTGTACTCAGCCTTAGTTTTTTTGTCTTTGAAAGTGATTTTCGCGTCGTTAGGAGCCGCGGCAACCTCGACCGGGATTTTCCCCGATCGGTCGATAGCGGTGTAAGTTTGATAAATTAGCGCACCAACGATAACAATGATAGCGAAAATGATGGCAATAATAGTTTTGCGTTTATTCATGCTGATATCCCCGATGATGATGTTGATGATGATTTTTTTCTATACCACCTAGCGTCCTTCCAGTCAAACCCTTCGCCAGCGGCACTTGGAGCCTTTTCGCCGTAGCTAGCAGAGGCATATTTGCTTTCGAAGCCGTTAACTTCACCGACGTATAACCAAACGTGACCTTGCACAAAAGCTACATCGCCTGGCTGAAGTTTGTCATCTGTAAATTTGCTGCCGGCTGGCTCATATGTGCCGTTAGCACTACCAAGATGTTGCCAATTAGCGCTGGCCCATGCTTCTTGCTCGGCTGAGCCGCCGCCCTTGGCATCAGAGTTGTAGGTCTTGTCAAAACCGCTATCATATAGCAGTGTTGTAACAAATGCACCGCAATCAACACCTCGTAAACTTTCATCTCCGCCGCTTGGATTGCCAGTATAGCGCCCCTCCTTCACAGCAGTATCTATTGCCGCAACGTAGTCGTCTCTTCGCTGGGTGCGTGGTTCATGATGCAGCTCTTTCCAGGCGTATTTGAGAGTATAATCTTGCAGTCCTGAAGCTCCGCCACTGCCACTGCTGCACGACGCGGAAGTGCCTGGTAAGGCAGCCCCAGACGAGCTAAGCGATGTACTGTCTTTGTATTTGTCATAAAGAGCTTTGGCGTTGGATTGACGTTGGCTAAGCGCGCTGCCGCCACTTCTTTCGAATGTTGCTTCAAACACCACAGCGGCCTCCTCGGGAGTCGAGGTTGCTCTGACGGCATCAGCAACACCGCCATTAGTAGATGGGTGGTCTTTCCATTCGTCGGTTAAGCCCATTTCCCAAGCTAGGTAACGCAATTGAATCGCTAGATCATACGGGTCACCATTCATATCGGCTGCGAATTTTACTACCCCATTATTCCAGCGGTTATCATCCCATTGGGCGATACCAATATGCGTACCGTTAGAGGCTCTAGGGTCGACGTTTGGTGATGATTCTACCTGGAGGTTACCGACGACACCAGCAGCCTGAGCTAGAGTTAGTTTGGTACCATTGCCAGCGCTCATCAAATAACCTAGGGCAGTTTCTGGGTTGTCTGATAGCATTTTGACCACGCCACCGCCTTTGGTTGGTGTCGCGCAACAGTTAGTGGTACTACTGGATGAAGCTGTAGTCGACGCAGTAGAGGCGGTAGCGACCGAGGCGCCAGCGTAGCCAGCCATCTCGTCGAGGGCGCCTTGCATAAAAGCTATATACCCTGCAGTATCATTACCGTCGTCTGGTGGAGCATATCTATTTGCGTACGCTGTCATACCTTGATCAATTTCATCAGAGAACACTGCCCTGTCGTACGAAAACCAGTCGCCGCTATCGACATTTTTGTTTTCTTCAGCATCAGCGTCAACACTAGCCTCGAAAGATGTCCACATATACCAATTTCGGCTAGCCTCTACGACGTGTGGTTGAGAGTCAGTTGCGGTACGTCCAAAGGCGTTATGCCCTTGATGAACTTTTATCTGGGCGCCTGGTACGTCTGTAGTGGCTAATGTTGATTCCATCATAGCGTGCGCATACGCCAAAAACGGGCTGAGGTTGGCTTTTTTGGCGCTCGCCACAGCTTTTTGACTGGTACCTTTTAATGGGCTGTCTGGTGCGTGAGTTTCAATGTATTTTTCGATTGCGTCTGCCATTTTTGCGGCATCTAGATTAGGATAGGTCATACCGTTTGGTGCGCCGCTGCCAGGGCTAACTGACGATAAATCGGTACCCGACCCTGTCGAGCAGGCGGCATTGCTGTCGTAGTATTCTATATTGTTAATAGATGAGTTGATATTCAGTTTCTCTAGTGCAGCTGAAGTGGTTTGAGTGTAGGTACTCACTAGTATGATTGCTGATAGTATAATAGACAGTGTTTTTCGCATACTAATCTACCAATTTTTCGGAGCACTCCTTGTCCAGCGTAGTGCTAAGTGTACGTGGTTACATGTATCATCATGAGGCACCAAGCCAGCACTAGACAATTTGCCGTCCATTCCCGAGCCAGCACGATTGCCACAACCTTCCTGTCCGACACCAGCGCCTTGCGGTAGAACTTTGCCATCAAGGAGATACTGTAGCATGTCTATAGCGTTCTGGTCGCCGCCGGTTGTCGCTGTGCCGTTTATCATCGCTATGTCGACAGCTTCTCCAACGGGGTGCAAACTGTAATTGTTGGTGTTTTCACGGACTAGCGAAGATATGTATATAGGATATTTTTTAGCTATATATAATATGGTTTGAAGTAATCTTTTGTCGACCGTCACGCCGTACGCCGCAGGTTGTCCATTTGCCATATTTTGGAACTGATCGCCATCGTAGGTAATATTTGGATTATCGACAATCTGCTTGGCCAGGCTAATAACGTCGCCATCTGGCAAGGCGGCGCCAGGGCCGCTGGTGGTTGATCCTGAGCCTGAACCTGCTGCCGATTTCGTTTTATCTGGATCCTCATCCATACCATCGACAGTGCGTTTGTCGATTTGGTATAGGTTGTATAGGGCGCGCTGCCGGCTGTCGACGGTGCATTCTTTGGTGTTTATGATGCTAGCTTGGTTGCAAGTGTCTATCCAGTCTTGCAGCTCGCTATTACTCTTTACTTTGCCATCTTCGTCGATATCGCCGGAAGCACTTAATTCGCTAGCTACTTGATCAGGCTCTATGCCCATATAATCAGTTGGTACGCCGTATTGAACGTCGCAGGCTGGACCGACAGCGATGTCTTTTTCGTTGGCTAGCACGGAGTTTTGCGTGCATTTGTTCTCGTCAATGATATTTTTGGCATAAGCCGACTGATTAAATAAATTAAACAGCGACGAAGTAGATATCGACGAGATGGCCGATACGAATGCTAATGGACTCGATGCCATACCTAAATACGGTACGAATCGTATAGCGATTGACCCCAGGAAAGTATTCGGACTAGAGATGTCGAATGGGCTGTGTGTTAAGCGGTCTTCTTCGGCTAGGGCAATACGCTCGGGTTGGACAATTTGTTCGTCGAAGGCAACTTTTTGCTGGACGGTTAGCGGTGCATTGCCAGTGTAGCTGGCTTGGTCGGCCATGCTGTTTGATAAGCCCACGCCAGTGATGTCGCCGACATCAGTGCCAGTTGCTCCCTTGGTTTTGTCGCCTAGGAAGTATTCGGCTAATGCTTTCATATCTACCCATTTGGTGAATGCGTCAATAGAGGTCTGCACAATACTTCCCATGACTGAACTGAGTTTTTCTTGGACAGTATCGAAAGTTAATAAGCCTTCGATGAGCAGCTCTCCGCCTACCCAGGCCCAGCCAATCGGCCCTAGTCCAGCCCTGAGGCCGTCAAAAACATCGACGCCGACTTCGGCTGCTGTCGAGCCGATCAGG
>JABCOE020000041.1 GCA_013333795.2 Candidatus Saccharimonadota bacterium
CAGATTTTGATGGCCGCGGTCGAAGGCGTTGTCGAGCTCGGATTTGTGGATACTGGCCCGGCGGCGGCGTGCTTCAAGCGCCTGGCCGTGCGGCGTGGCGTAGAAGGTGTTGCCGATTTCTGATTTGCGGGCTTCGTTCTCGCCCTCGACTGTCTGGACAGAGCGCCGGCCGTAGCGGTCGTTGTCCCATTCGGTGGCGTTGTTGCTGGCGGCGGCTTCGTAAGCGGCGGTTAAGCCTTTGCGGCGCTGTGTGCGGCGATGTTGCCGCCGTACGGCCGAGTTGACAAAGTTAGCGCGGCTGCCGTGGGCTCTGTTGATGGCGCGGGCGGCCCTTTTTAGCTTCGGCGACCTTCTGAAGATGCCTCTGTCGGTATTGATTAGGCTCTTGCCAGCGCGGTTTTTGGCGGCTTGGTAAGCAGCGCGTTCCTGCGCCCAGTTGCGAGTGCGATCGATGATACCGTGGTTCGGATTGTTGACAATACCAGCGAGTTTGCCGAGCAAATTACCGCTAAGCTTGATGATGAGCGGCGTGATGGCGATTGGTGCAACCTGCACAGCTAAGCCGATGATGATTTGGGTAATTGAGGCGCCGGCATTAGCGATGATAGCGTAGCCGGCTAGCTGCGCCGCACCGAAAATGAACGATATAAGCGGGAACATTAGCAGCATGGTGGCAAAAAGATCTTTCCACTTATCAAAATATTTATTTGTGCTCGGCAATACGTAAGCCACGAAAGCTAGCGGTGCAACGATGATACACAGGGTGATTAGCGCTTGGCGCATAGCCAGAACCACCATCGCCACAATGGCTGCGACGATGGCGCCGACTAACATCGTGGTCAGCAGTGTCAGCGACGGGCCGATACCGCCGTTAGCGACGACCACCTTGCCGAGTACGCCGCCGCCAGCTAGTACTACCCCAGTGACGCCAGTCCATGATAACTCGTCGCCGAGACGGCCGTGGCTAGACAAACCGTGTCGGACGTCGGTAAAGAACTGTTGTATTGATGAGCCGAGTACGTTCGAGGTGTCGACTAAAGCGCCAGATATCCAATACGAAACGTTGACCAAAATGGCCCCAATGATTAAGCGTGGCAGCATTGATTTGATGCCATAGTTGCTCAGGCCTTGGTTAGTGATTTGCGCGTAAATAATCAGCAAAAACACCAGGACGAAACAGACATTGGAAACGTCGCGGACTTTTTGCCAAATTTCGTAAATCGGGTTGTTTTTGGTGGTGTCGGTTTGCAGTGTGTGGACGATCAGGAAACTTTTGATGATGTCGAGTACGCCGTCCATCCGGTCGGCGATAAGCTGCGTAGCCGGGCAGACGAACCAGCCGACGTTAACTTTGCAGTTGTCGCCGTCATCATCGCTGTCTGCTTCTGGTGCGTTGGCGATAGATACTTTGGTTGACGAGGATTGCGTCGATGGATCGTATATACCGCTGCGCAAAAGATAGCTAACCGCCTGGCCTTCGGTGGCAGTTTTGGCGTCGCCTTCGGTCAAGATGAGGTGGATACCTTCGTTGTCTTCGTATTTGTAGCCGTCGTAGCCAGCGATCGGCAGACTTTTGGTTTTTTCGCCGCTAGCAAACGACGCTTTGTCGATTCTGGTATAGGTATGTTTCTGGTAAATAACAGTATCGTTTTTGGTAGAACGCTCGGCATCGGCAGCCGCTGCTGGCCGCGATAGTGCTAGAACACTAGCAAATAATGCTATCGTTACTGCCGAGAGCATTAAAAATCCTTGCCGCAAGGATATCCTACCCTGCAGGCATGTTCTTACCCAATCCCGCATACTACTATTCATTATAGCACTTTTGCTACAAAAAGTCAATGAGCGCCATCAGGAATATTAATGTTTGTCAAAAATGTTTGCAAATATGGACTACCAGCGCTATACTCTAATTAGGAAGCTATACGCGTTATGGAACAGAAACTAACAACCTGTCTGATTGCTCTAACCAGCGCTATTGGCGCGTTGTTGCTATTTAGCCGGTCGGTTTACGCGTTGGATTGCGCGGTGTTACCGAGCGAGATTTGTTCCAAGGCCGAAGATAGCGAGGCGATATTTGCCTTACTCAATTTTTTCTTGACGATACTGGTTGCTTTGGTTGGAATTGTGGCGATTGGCATGTTTATCTGGGCGGGCGTTCTCTATGCTAGCGGCGATGCTAATAGCAACCGGGTTGCTCAAGCCAAAACGATTATGACCAATACGACTGTCGGTATTATAGCGTTTGGTTTAATGTATCTGGCACTGAATTGGCTAATTCCAGGAGGGATTTTCAACTAATGAAGCGCGTATTTTTAGCTTTAGCAACGGTGATAGCGGGTACTATTTTCTTCTCTGCGACTGTCCCGTCGGCAGCTTATGCGGCTGATGCGTCGTGCGATGCTTATGTCTTTGCTATGCCTGCTTGGTACAATGGCATGATGACTAAGGGCTCTAGCGGCGACTGCGAGTTTGAAGGTCTGAAATCGGCTAGTGAGCCTGATAAAATTGATTTTAGCCGCACTGGGTTCAAGATTGGTGCTAATGTTGTACGTTGTCTCTTGATAGCGTCTACGTATGTGGCTATATTCTTCTTGATTAAGGGTGGTATTGCCTATATGTATAGTACTGGCTCGCCAGAAGGCGTCGCTGGCGCTAAAAAGACGGTACAGAACGCGCTGATAGGTTTCGTGATTGCTATGCTCGCCGTGCAAATTGTTAATGTCATAGGAGACATTATATGATCTGGCAAACGATTGTCCTTGCTGCGCGCAAGATTGATGCGAACAGTATTCTTTATTTCCCGACCAAGACAGATAATGATGCTTTGCCAGGTATAATCAGGTTGGCGTATTTCTGGGCAACGGTTATTGCAGTTATTGTGCTGGTGATTGCTGGATTTATCTATGCCACGTCGCAAGGCGACCCTAGCAAGGTGGCTCAGGCTAAAAATGCTATGTTATATACTGTTGTTGGTCTAGTGGTTGTTTACATGTCGGCAGCAATAATAATGTTCGTGAACGGAGCATTTTTCTAATTATGCGTAGAATAGCCGTGTTAGCAGTTGTAATTGCTGGAATTGTGTCGCTGGTGGCGATGGTGGTAATGCCAACAGCGGTCCGGGCGGCTCAATTACATGGCGCCTGCGACAGCGGTACTTACGATAAAGAGGATTGCGATCTCATCAAGCACAATGAAATTGATAACACGCATACGACGATTTCCACGCCGATTAGTTGGGCATTTTGGTTGTTGGCGTCAATATCAGTAATTATGATTATTGTTGGCGGCATTCGTTATATTACCTCGCAGGGCAATCAGCAACAATTGCAATCAGCCAAGAATACTGTCTTGTATGCGGTTGTCGGGCTAGTGGTGGCGATAGCTGCTAGGGCAATTGTAATGCTGGTTGTTGATAGTTTTTATAGCTAGAAAGGAGCAATTATGAAAAAAAATATAATAATGGTAGTGTTGGCGTTAGTACTGAGCGTATCAACGCTGTTTTTTGCTGGCACACCAGTCCAGGCTGCGTCGTGCGGTAGCGCCAAGCAATGCATAACTGATGGTCTGACGGCGTCAGGTACCAGTACTACTCCTAACAGTTTCAGCTCGGTATTGACGACAGTCACCAATATACTCTTGTTTCTGATGGGTGCCGTATCGGTGATTATGATTATCATTGGCGGTTTTCGCTACGTCACTTCGCAGGGCGACCAGACGCAGATGCAGTCAGCCAAGAATACTATTTTGTATGCCGTTATTGGCGTAGTAGTGTCGATAGCTGCTTATGCGATTGTTAGTTTTGTCGTTACTCAGTTTATCTAAAATTCCCTAACCCAATTATTCACCAAATGTTGTATAATAATCTGTATAAGATCAATAAATCATACAGAAAGGATCGACCGTATGAGAATTAAACTAAATAAAGATAGTATCGTCGGTTTGCTGGCGGTGCCTGCGTTGGTATTATCAGTGGCAGGCGTGATGTTTCAGGCGCCGCCGGCATTTGCTGCGCCAGCGAAATCCTCGAGTAGTCTTAGTGGGGAGAAACCATTAAATATATCAGGCGGGGCTGGAGCTGCCAAAGGTGATGACCAATCAGCTTGTCTTTTTGGCAATGAAAATGGTTGTGACCAGGGACAGACGCCGATTTTCCGCATTGTCACCAACGTTTTGCTATTTATCATCGGTGCCGTATCGGTGATTATGCTAATCATTGGCGGTTTTCGCTA
>JABCOE020000042.1 GCA_013333795.2 Candidatus Saccharimonadota bacterium
CACCTCGATTCTGTCGTGCGGTTTTGGCGTGTGGACGGGAGCGGTGTTTACCAGCACATTCTCGACGACGCTGAAGCCAGTGCTGACGCCAACTTACTTCGCGATTGTTAGTATCGGTCTGGCGGCAGCTATCATTGGTATTTACTTGATCCTGCCGATGGTTGATAAACTGACGCGGGCGGAGGCTAACCAAACCGAGTAGCGTGTCTCCGGCCTGAGGGCAATCTCATAAAAAGCGTTCCAGTTGGCGGCTGGGACGCTTTTTCTTATAAAATTCGATAAAACTCTTACGCTTTTAGTTTGATGCGCGTATACTATAAGTTATGAAAAGGGCAAAAGCACTACGAAAAATGGCGACTTGCCTGTTTGTAGCGGCCTTTTTAGCGATGATTAGCTGGATGCTGTATGATATACTGCAGCGTGACAGTAGCATCTCCAACGACACCGACGTGCTGGTCATGGGTACAAACGCGACATTTAAACCTTTTGAATATAAAGACGGCGGCCAGGTGGTTGGCTTTGATGTCGAATTGGCGCAAGCTATCGCCAAAGACATGGGCAAGGAGCTAAAAATCGAAGATATGTCGTTTGATGGCTTGTTGCCGGCGCTTGAGAGCGGGCAAATCGATATGGCGGTGGCCGGCATGTCGGTGACCTCGGAGCGCGAGAAAAACGCGCTGTTTTCGGATCCTTACTACCAGGCATCGCAGCGAATAATTGTACCCAAAAACAGCAAGATAGCCAATAAATATCAATTAGAACACAAGAAAATCGCTGTGCAGCTCGGTACCACGGGCGACCAGGCAGCTTCTAAAATCAAGGGAGCGCAAGTCGTGCAATTCCCGGCAGCGCCGAATGCTTTGCAAGAATTAGCGGCTGGCAAAGTTGACGCAGCGGTGATTGACGATGCGCCGGCTAAGCAGTACGTCTCTGGGTTTCCTTCGCTCAAAATTATCAACACGCCGCTGAGCAGCGAAAGCTACGCGATCGCTTTCAAAAAGGGCAATACCGAACTGGCCGAGCATGCCAACAAAACGATTGCCAATATGAAAGCCGCCGGGCGTTACCAAGCGTTGTTGCATAAATACTTTGGCACGGCGAAGGAGCAGGCACCATGAATTTTGGCGAAGTGATTTTTGGTGACGGACGCTGGGTTTATCTATGGCACGGACTAGAAGTAACATTGGTTTTGACAGTATTATCGGTGGCATTAGGTGTAATTATCGGCATAATTATCGCGCTGATGCGGGTGTCAAAAATCCGTCCGTTTAGTTGGCTAGGGCGCTTTCCGCGGCTGAAACGTTTGGCCAGGTGGAATCCGGTGGCTGGTCTTGGACGTTTGTACGTTGAAATCATTCGCGGTACACCACTGTTGGTGCAGCTGCTCATTATGTATTATGTAGTGTTTGGATCGTACCGTTTCATGCCGAAGATTTTCGTGGCGGCAATCGCCTTTGGTATCAATAGCGGCGCTTATGTGGCGGAAATTATTCGCGGCGGCATAGAGAGTATTGATAATGGACAGCTAGAAGCAGCGCGTTCGCTAGGTTTGAGTTATCCGCAGGCGATGCGCTACGTGATTTTGCCGCAAGCGATGAAAAATTCGCTGCCAGCGTTAATTAGCGAGTGTATTGCTATGCTTAAGGAAACGTCGGTAGTCGGCTGGATTGGCTTGGGCGATATTATGCGCGGCGCTGACGATATTCGCTCGTTGACAGCGACAGCATTCCAGTCGTTGTTTGCGGCGGCGGTGATGTATCTAGCGTTGACGGTTATCTTTACGAAAGTGATGCGGCGTTTCGAGAAGGGAGTGCAAGCTGATGATCAGGACGCGTAACCTGCGCAAATATTTTGGATCCAACCACGTGCTGCGCGGGATTGATTTGACGATCGAGGACGGCGAAGTACTAGTGATCGTCGGGTCGCGCGGCTCGGGCAAATCGACGCTGCTAAGATGTTTGAATTTACTTGAAAAACCCACTTACGGATCGGTTTTTGTTGATGA
This sequence comes from Candidatus Saccharimonadota bacterium, assembly GCA_013333795.2. Lineage (GTDB taxonomy): Bacteria > Patescibacteriota > Saccharimonadia > Saccharimonadales > Saccharimonadaceae > Saccharimonas. The sequence continues at coordinate 2,006 of JABCOE020000042.1, forward strand.
CGTTGACATTACTCAACCGCACGTTAATATTAATAAAATCCGCCAGCGTATCGGTATGGTGTTTCAGCAATTTAATCTATTCCCTAATATGACAGTGCTAGATAATATCAAATTAGCGCCTAAGAAACTACGCAAAGTATCGGATCGTAAAGCGAATCGGCGAGCCAAAGAGCTGCTTGAGCAGGTTGGTTTAGCTAACAAAGCCAACGAATATCCGCAGCATCTGTCGGGCGGCCAGCGGCAGCGAGTGGCTATCGCTCGGGCGCTTGCCATGGAGCCAGAAGTTATGCTGTTTGATGAGCCAACTAGCGCGCTTGACCCAGAAATGATTGGCGAGGTGCTTGATGTGATGCGCGATTTAGCTAAGCAGGGCATGACCATGGTGATCGTCACGCATGAAATGAGCTTTGCCCGTGAAGTTGGCACCCGGATGATTTTCCTTGACAAAGGTGACATCATTGAAGATGGCCCGCCTAAACAAGTAATGGATCATCCAAAGACTGAGCGAGCGCGCCAGTTCTTTGATGCTGATAAATAGCATAAAGGTTAGCAATACATACTAAAATAAAATAACTATGGCAAATTCAAAAGTATCATCTGCTGAACACGAAAAGCCTAATAAGCATCTGCCGGAACGAAACGTTAAAAATGAAGCCATCATAGTTAGCCAAGCGGTTGGTATGTTGCTGTTTGGCGCAGTGATGGTTGGTTTGCTGGCAAACCCATTTCTTGTTATTCCGTTGTTTTTTGTACCACCTTTGTTTGTAGCTTATCTATCATTTATTGCTTTATTGTTTGTAGAAGGCGTTGTCGTTTTGAAACAATACCGGCGCGTGGATCGCTACCGTCAGCGTATTACTGCGCTGAGCGTGATATTACTTTTGCCTGTATTTACCGTGATTTTTAATACATTAGCAGCGGCTGCTACATTATTGCATGCATACAATATTGTTTATGTCGCGAAATTGCTTACATCGCCTTGGGTACTTTTGGGGTTGTTTGTTGTGACTGCTGTTGGCTTGTTATATTTGTGGCGATTGCTACGACTTCCGGATCATTTATATTGGGAGCCTCTCCCGGCATCTTCGTTGTCAAAAACACAGCACAGACAGCAAGAGCGCGGCTTGCGGCTGCAACGAATTGGTTTTGGGCTTTTTAGTATTCCGTTAGTCATAGCTATCACAATTTCTTTCGCAGTATCGCAGATAATGGTTGGCCCAGACAGTAGTTTTGGCGGCAATGCCATGTTTAACTTTATGTCGCTGGCCTTTCTTTGTGTTGGCATACCGTGCATTGTGGCTGGCTTGATGTGTTTTGCTAAGAGCGAGATGTAATTGTTTAAGCTTTGAGCCGATAGTTACCTCTGATATAGTCAATAATCAGAGGATAGAGTGGTTAGTAAGCGAGAAAAACCAGATAAAGATATTGAAATAGCAGCAGCTAAAAAGCGCGCCGATAGTAAGTCTATACCGAAAAACCGTGAAAAATTACACGATGATCTGGCAAATAAAAAGTCTGGCGGTAGGCTAGATCCTGGCCTGTATTGTTTCACGGCTATCGCCCAGTTCCATGGTATCCCTGCCGATCCAGAGCAGATGGCTCACGTGCTGGCGATTGATCCGCTTAAGGGCATGAACGAGCTGGATATGTTACGAGCGGCGCGTTCGCTTAAACTGAAAGCGCGGGCGGCTACTGTTAATTTCAAACAATTAACAAAGTTGTCGCTGCCGCTGATCGTCGGCATGAAAGATGAAAAGTTTGCGGTGTTGGCGCAAATAGTTGCGGCGGCTTTTATGCTCCATGATCGTATTATAGTGCAGGTATGTCTGTAATAACTCGTTGTATTGCGCTCATTCTTAAGATAAAATGATAAGCAATAGGGGGCTGTACTGTATGGCGAAGAGTAAAAGCAAAAGAGCGAGCAAGTCGCGCGTAAATAATAAAAAAGCCTGGCAGGTTATTTTAATTATTCTGTCGTCAATAGTCGTAGTAATGACGGCAGTGTACATTGTAGGCGGAATTATAGTAGATAGAGAAATTAATAAACGTTCGGTTAGCGATAAGATAGAACAAACCAACATGACTAGCTATCTAAGAAACAAATACAGCCAAGATTTTGAGGTAGAAAAACCTAGCTGCAATGGCGGTGCTTTTGGTATTTCTTGTGTATGGTCTACTGATGCTTATCCTAAATCAAATAAAAGTATAAAGATACATATTTCTCGGGTGGATAACCAGACGAAGTACAGCGACGACTATGTAGTAAGAACTTGGCAAAAAGAACAAACTGACAAAATTCAGCCCAAAGTCAGAGAAATATTTAAAGACATGCCCGTTGATGTAAAAGTTAGACTAGGCGTGATAGACTCAAATATAGAACGCACCTTCACTTTGAAAAAACCGACTTTCGAGGAGGTGTTTTTAACTGAAAATAAAGTTGGGCAGCGTGGCAATTTAGCTTATGGATTATATTTTAAATATAATGGCGATATTAAGGAGGCTAATCGGTTTGCGAACAGTATTTACGAAATGACAGATTATATAAAAAATATGGGCGTTAGTCTTAAAGATATATCTGTGAACATATATCTATCAAAAGGAGGTAAGCTTGTTTCAAAAGGGTATTGTAATAGTGATAAACTATTGTCAATTGATGGACTAAAAAGTTGCATTGGCACAACAAAAAATACGCCGGTAGAGGAGAGCGATAGATGGTAAAAACGATTGAGTACTTAAACCTGTCAGCATTGGCTTATATTGATTTTAAAAATCTGATACCGGATTAACTCATTATAAGTGAACAGAAAGAGAAGTCTCGTAAAGACTTTAATCTTAATAAGCCCGAATTCTCCGCTCTCCAGGATGCTTCTAACCCTATTCACTCCTAGAAAGCTCTTTTCGTAATGTAATTGTTTGACTATAAAGCTTGCGGTAAAATAGGGATAAAGTATTAATTTGTTCAATATAAAGGGGTTAGGGTGGTATGTCTGGAGTCAGTAAATCGAAAAGCAGTAAACGAAGCAAAAACAGATCGCTTGCTTCACGCAAGAGTGTAACCATCATACTATCCTGTGTAGTCGGTGTAGTCATTATATTATTTGTTATTCTGATGTTGTACCTAAACTCACTGTTACAAATATCTTCGCCTGGTAAGGCAAAATATCGAATGCAGCAATATCTTTCCAGTAAATATAATGAGGGTTTTAACATAAGCAGCCCTAAGTACGAAAATGGAGGCCTTGGTATAATCGGTTCATGGAGATCTGAAGTCCAGCCTGTATCAAATAAACAACTAAAGTTCAGTATAAGCTGTACCCCGTCTAGAGATGGGACTTTTAATCTATCAAGTTGTAGCGATCAATACATCGCCGCCATCTGGTCAGTCCAAGCCAGTAAGGAGCTAGAAGCTATAGTAAAAGAAGTTAATGCCAGTAGCAGCAATGGCTATAAAGCAGATAGTGCACAGGCAGAAATTATCCTATCTGGCGATTTAGTAGATTCTGTCAATAAACAATCTAAATATGAAGATAATAAAACCAAAGATGAAGACTTCCTCTACAGGCTAATAATAGACGCTCCAAACGACAGCCAAAAGGCTTCTTACGTATTTAAGATTGTGGAAAGACTACGACAAGAAGGTGTATACAGTGTAGACGTAGATGTAAATAGAAATAACAATTCAAAGATAAGATGCGAAGTGTTCTTTAATAAAAATAAATTAGGTAACAAAGACGATATAGAGTCATGCATTGTTAAGACGAGAGAATAGAAAGATGGCATTAAGTACAAAAGACTATCTAAATCTGAGTGCGCTGGCATACATAGATTTTAATAAATCTCTTATGGGTGTAACCATTAAAGAGCTTATTGAGCGTAAAGCTATTCCGAAAGATGATCTAAATAAAAATCCCGAACTCTCCGCTCTCCGAGACTCTTCTAACCCTCTCCGCTCCTTTGTTCTTCTTTCGCATCTCCACTTACATATACTCGCACAGTTAAAGATCGTAATGGCATTAGAACCATTACGGTAGAAAATGAGTTTTCTTGCATTGCTCTACAGAACCCAGAAACCAAAGAGATTATATTCGCTTTTCG
>JABCOE020000043.1 GCA_013333795.2 Candidatus Saccharimonadota bacterium
ATAGCATAATAGCATGTCCATCCCGTATAAGCAAATACCGGATCAGCGACATGCTCACTAACAATAAAATCTGTAGTAGATAGGTTCAGCTTTCAAGTTCTCTACGGTATTATTAAATTTAGTTAATTCAGGCTAAAAGCACGAATAGCGCTGGCGCTAAAGCACGGTCTAGCCTGGGTGTTTTTTGATGCTGCCGTAGAGAGCTTGAAAAGGTCAAGCTCCTAACCGCCCCCCCAGTTGGGGCAGAAAGGGGCCTAAAATGGCCTACACTATTAGCGACATCGTCAACAACTCTGCCACCGCCCAGCGGAGGCGGGCCGAGGCCCTCCGGGACCTCGACCTCCCGCTTGACGGGTGGTACGTCCGCGGCTGTGTGCCGCGGGAGTACCTCCGCCTGATGGCGGAGGAGGAGGCCGCCCCAGGAGGGGCGGCTCAGACCGCACTCCACCTCCACGATGAGGCCCGCCGCGCGGGCCTCATCGTGGAGATCAGTGTCGACGAGTATAACTCGCCGACTGATTATGATCTGAGGGTGGGCAGCCGGCTCACCCTCATGGTTGAGAGTCGTGGCCACGGCCGCAGCATTGTCATCGACGGGGAGACTGGCTTCCCCGTCGATGACATGGCCTACAACGAGTGGTCTAAGATCTTTGAGGAGGTGGCCGCCTCCTCAAAGCACTGACTCCTACTACTCCCGGGAACTCTACCGGGTGAAAATTGAGTGCGGTTCCAGAGAGGAAAACCGCTTAAAACTTCCTCCATAAACTGGCTTGCCCTGCGCCAGACTGATATCTATATCAGTAAAATGCAGGGCAACAACCCCTGAAGGCTCTGAATTTTTGCAATGATTTGCAGGTAGGATTGAGCTCTCAATGGGCTCAAGTACCTTTAGATAGCTAATACTATCCTGGTCGAGCCATTCAAATCTTGTTTGACACGCTGCAAACGCGATGAAGAATGGCTTGACAAAGGGTTGAGCCAACGAGATTCCTGAGGAGGAGTCATGTTCGCTGTCAGCTTCAAGCTGAGAGATGGCGGTAGGCGTCATCGGGAATTCAGCATTTCCGAGTATGACGTTACGGCGTTCGAAACGTGCTATCTGGCTTCGGACGCCAGATTTATCTACTCTAAGTACTGCGCATACGTCGGCTATGACGAGTCGTGTTTGTGCTATGACTCAGTCCTGAGACTCCAGTGGGGAGGTCCGCACCTCTCGCTGCATAAAAAACTAGACGTCTCTCACACTATGAGACTCGCCGAGGAGCTCAGTGGCTTGCGCGTCGCTGAGATCCTCGGCGTCGCTTGGCGTCGAGAGTACGCAGGTAGAGCTGTTTTCAGGCGTTTTTCGCTCGAGATCGTTAACGATCTCGAGCAGACAATCAGGGACAACCTGTCCCTAGTGGATGCTTATGAGAAGAGCACAATCTGCTCTTCTTTGTACCACTACAACTGTGGCGGCAACGCCGGCACTGGCAGAGTGGACAAGGAAGTTTTCACACCCGCTGTGCAGCAGGCGCTCGAGACGAAGATGTCTCGACTCTTACGAGGTACCATGCTGTTTGAACTTCTCGCTACTTGCGAGGAACTCGATCGGCAGGAAGCTGACGACAAGCGGCGTCAGCGCGAGCGCCAGATCGCGCGCGGGCGCGCAGAGATTGAGGCTTTGCTCGGGGTCAACCCCGACACCCTCGATGAGTTGTACGACCTCCTTCGAGTTAAGGAGATCGAGAGCTGACTCTGGGGACGTCCGCGTACTCGGACGAGCTCAACCTTAGACTGTGGTAAGATAGTACGGTTTTATCACCCAAACCTTGTGAGGCAATCAAGTGCGGACAATTGAGATTTCGTCCGAACAAGCGGGATATCCCGCAGCAATCTCATCGAGAGTGATGCTTTGTAATGAGACAATGATGTTTCTTCTGAGCTATAGCACTCTCACACCCGCTACCTGGCGGGGATGGCCAGCTCAATCTGAGCTTCGACCATCCCCGCTGGGGGCGGGATTTTCTTTTGGTTAGCAAGACCTACTCTAACGGGGCTTGCCAGGGGCGCGTATTATGCTTATACTTGTAGTATGAAGATTTTTCTAGGAGCGGATCATGGTGGGTTTTATCTGAAAGAGAAGATTGAAGCTTATCTGACCAAGCGCGGCATCGAGTGGGAGGATGTCGGCGATAAGATACTCGATCCGCAAGACGACTTCCCGCAGTTTGCTCAGATGGCCGTGACCAAGGTATTGGGCGAGGACGATTCTACCGATCCGCGGGCAATTTTGATTTGCACTGGCGGCCAAGGTATGGCGATGGCAGCTAACCGTTTTCGTGGCATCCGGGCGGCAGTGATCTGGGATAAGTTCGAAGCGCATGAGTGCCGTAACGATAACGACTGTAACGTCCTATGCTTGCCGGCGCGGGTACTGGACGCTCCGGGCGACGACTTAGAACTCTGGAAAGAAATTATTGACGAGTGGATCGCTACGCCATTTGCCGGCGCGGCGCGGTTTGTTCGCCGCAACGCAGAATTGGATGCTTTCTGATGGCCGAGATTGTTCCGACAGTGCTCTGCGAAAATGCAGAAGATTACAAGCTAACGATTGAGCGTTTATCGCCGTTTGCTAAGCGTGTTCACCTAGATTTGGCTGATGGTGAATTTGCGCCGACTAAAACCGTCGAGCTGAGCGAGATGTGGTGGCCGCAGGATTGGCAGGTTGATATCCATGCTATGGTGGCGCGGCCGAGTTTGTATGTTGATGCTTTGGTGCAAATGCGTCCGTCGCTGGTGATTTTTCATGCCGAAGTTGATGAGGATTTGCAGCCTTCTATCCAGCAGCTCAAAGCTTCGGGTATTCAGACTGGCGTAGGATTGTTGCGCCCGACGGTGCCAAATACCGTCAAAGACGTCATCAGCGCGGTTGATCACGTGCTGGTGTTTAGCGGTGATTTGGGCCACTACGGCGGCAAGGCTAGCTTGATGCAGCTGGAAAAGGTTCGCTTGATTCGCAGTATTCATCCTAGTGTTGAAGTTGGCTGGGATGGCGGCGCAACGCTCGAAAATGTTTTTAGCCTGGCGCAAGGCGGCGTTAATATCGTCAACTGCGGCAGCGCTATCCATTCGGCGCCAGATCCGGCAGAAGCTTATCAGAAATTAGTAGCAGAAGTTAATAAGCAAGGAGTAATCTAGGTGGCTCGCGAAAAATTATCTATTCCACAGCTCAAAATAAAAGCCAACGATGTGCGGCGCGACGTAGTTCATATGCTAGAGCTGGCCAAGAGCGGGCACCCAGGCGGTGCGCTGGGGCTGGCGGATATCGTCACGGCACTATATTTCAATATTATGAATATCGATCCGCAGAACCCTGAATGGCCAGAGCGCGATATCTTCATGTTGAGTAATGGCCACACGGTGCCAGTGCAATACGCGGCCATGGCCGAGGCAGGATACTTCCCGGTCGAGGAATTATCGACGCTGCGCAAGCTCGGGTCGCGTCTGCAGGGCCACCCAGAGCGCGTCAAGTTACCAGGGCTCGAGAATACTTCCGGGCCGCTAGGCAGCGGCATCGGGCAAGCAGCAGGTTACGCGTATGCGCTGCAATATCTAGATAAGCAGCGCCACCGCTGGGTGTACGCGATTGCCGGTGACGGCGAGCTTGATGAAGGTAATATCTGGGAGTCGGCGATGTTTGCCGGTAAGTACAAACTACGCCAGCTAATCCTCTTCATTGACCGCAACAACATTCAGATTGACGGTCCGACCGAAGATGTCATGCCGCTGGAAAATTTGCGCAGTAAGTGGGAAAGTTTTGGCTGGCACGTCCAAGAAATCGACGGCAATAATATTGAAGACATCATCGACGCAGTAAACTTAGCCAAGGCGATCGAGAATCGGCCGTGTTGTATCATCGCGCATACGATTCCGGGTCGTGGTGTTGGCTTCATGGAATACGATTACAAGTGGCACGGCGTAGCGCCGTCAAGCGATCAGGCGGCTACGGCGCTGGCTGATTTGGCGCATTCAGAATCGCAGCAAGATGCAGGAGGATATTATGAGTAATAATCAGCCGTCTAACGATCCATCGCCGCCTAAAGCGCCGAAACCGCCAACTCCACCAAAGCCGCCGAAACCGCCGAAGTCTTCGGCCGCATCTGTTCCGTCAGAGCCGCCAGTTCAGCCAGCTGCCTCAGTGCCGCCTGTTTCGCCGCCAGCGCCGCAATATGCTGCTCCGCAGTACACCGCTCTGCCGGCAAACAATACTTATCCGCCGGCTAGCCCCTACGCTTATCCATATTCGCAGCCTGTGCCAACACAGTCGCCGGGCAACTGGATGGGTGCTGTTAGTATCATACTTGGCTTGCTTTGGATGAGTATGATTGGCTTGCCGCTGGGCATTGCTAGCGTTGTCAAGGCGAACCGCTACGGTACTTCGAAAGTAGCAGGCGTTATCGGTATTATTATTAATTCGGTTACGCTTGTTATTTCTATTATCGTTACGATACTTCTAGTGTCTGGGGCGATGCAGCCGCTTTTCTCGCAGTTTGATCCCGCTGGCGACAACAAAGGCAAGGAAAAGGACAGCGCCAGAACTGTCCGAAGTGTCTCGCTTGATGATAATTACCAGCCGCAGGGTTCGCCAGTTTGGCGCATCGAAAACGGCAAATTGCCAGAGGGCTGGAAAGAATTTGAGAACGATAACGGTATTCATTGGTATCGGGATAGCAACAGTATTTTAATGACTATATCTGTGGTTGGTAGCGAAAATTTTAGCAGTAGTTCTGATAGAGTTAATTCGCGAAAAGTTATCGAAGACAAGATCGGAAATGCGAAGAGTAACGGTGATTTGGTGACTGGTATAGAGTGGTATCAGTCATTTGCTGATTTCGCGAATGACCGCGGCGCTGTGCAACTTTTGTGTGCTCGCGTTTTGGCTAATGACAACAGCGGTAAGCCGCATTTATCAGTGATTTGCTCGCGAGCATACGGTAAAGGAAGCTACTTGTTGTATTTATACAACAATAAAGAATCGCTTGCTGTTTCAGAAAGCGCCAAGGCGATGTTCCGATCGCTAGTGATTCTCGAGAAAAAAGATGCAAAACGATATTCAGGAGAAGGCCGTGTATAATTATCCTCTAAATGACAACATTTATAATGAAAGACCAGAAGCAGAAGCTACCCGCGCTGGTTTTGGGCGCGGCTTGAAATCGGCTGGCGAAGCTGATGAGCGAGTAGTCGGTCTGTGCGCTGATTTGGTCGAGAGCGTCAAAATGGATGCCTTTGCCAAGGCTTTTCCTGAGCGTTATATCGAGGTTGGGATCGCCGAGCAGAATTTAGCGACGGTGGCAAGCGGCCTAGCGCGCGCTGGTAAAATTCCGTTTGCAGCCAGTTACGCGGCGTTTCACCCGGGGCGCAGCTGGGAGCAGATCAAAGCGACGATTGCACTTAATGATATGCCGGTTAAGATTGTCGGCGGACATAGCGGTACAACGGTTGGGCCGGATGGTGCTACCCACCAAATGTTTGAGGATATCGCGCTGATGCGAGTGCTGCCGAACATGGTTGTCGTTTGCCCAGGCGACGCCATTGAGGCCGAGAAAGCCACTAAAGTACTTGCCAGGACTGATAAGCCAGCTTACTTGCGGTTAACGCGCGCTGCTACACCGACATTTAGTACACCGGATTCGCCGTTCGAGATTGGCCAGGCGTATGTGTTGCGCCAGGGCAGCGATGCGACGATTGTCAGCACTGGCATCATGACGGCGTATGCGCTGCGGGCAGCGAATGAATTGCAAAGCAGCAGCGTTTCGGTCGAAGTGGTGCATGTGCCGACGGTCAAGCCGCTCGATAACGAGACGATTCTGGCTAGTGTTCGTAAAACTGGCCGGGTAGTTACAGTTGAGGACGCGCAAATTGCTGGCGGTTTGGGCGGCGCTGTTGCCGAACTACTAGGCGAACAGCTGCCGTCGCCGTTATTGCGCATCGGCATGAATGATCGTTTCGGCGAGAGCGGCGAGGCTGGCGAGTCGCTGCAAGCCTTTGGGCTTGACGAAGCGAGTATCGCCCAGAAGACGCGTGAATTTGTCGATCGCGTGCCGCAATATCATGCAGGATTTTAAGGAAAGGATATAAAGTATGAGTTTATCAATTGATGAAATTCGCCAGCGTACCAGCCGGGCGCGCGACCTAATGCAACGCAGCCGCCAGGAAGGTTTTGCGGTGGGAGCTTTTAATATTGACAATCAAGAAACATTGCGTGCGATTTGCCAGGCAGCGCAAAAAACCAGCGCGCCAGTGATGGTCGAAGTTAGCGCTAACGAAGCAGCCTCGCTGGGCGGCTACGAAAATATTCGCGATTTGGTCGATAATTATAGTCAAAACTACGGTGTCGAGATGTATATCAACCTCGATCACGCGCCGACAGTCGATGGTTGCAAGCAGGCTATTGATGCTGGCTTTGAATTTATTCATATCGATATTTCGCAGGCTAATCACGATGCTTCGCTCGAGGAAATTATCGAGAAAACTCGCGAAGTTGTTGAATATGCTAAGTTCACGGGCGCGCTGGTCGAGGCCGAGGAGCGCTATTTCTTTGGCGATTCTAACTTACATAAAGAAGAAATCGACTACGAAGAAGTCAAAAAATGGAATACCAAGCCCGAGGAAGCCAAGAGTTTCGTTGATGCCACGGGTATTGATACTATGGCGGTGCAGGTTGGAAACTTGCACGGGCTGTATCCGGTACCGAAGATTCTCGACCTAGATTTGCTGCGCCAAATTCGGGCAGCGATCGATTGCCAGATTAGCTTGCATGGCGGTAGCGGCACGCCGCTGCATTACTTCGAGGATGCAGCCAAAATTGGCGTTAGCAAGATCAATATCAACAGCGACTTGCGCTATGCTTTCCGCACTACGCTCGAAAAGGTGTTACGCGAGAATCCTGACGAATACGCTGTTTTCAAGCTGATGCCCGAAGTTTACGATGCTGTCCAAAAAGTTGTTGAAGAGAAAATTGGCGCCTTTGGCAGTGCCGGAAAGGCGACGCTTTAGTGGCGGTTAAAATTTTAGCAATCGGCAAAGGCACGCAAGACGTATTCTTGCGCAGTAACGAATTCGATCCGCATACTCGCGGTAAGAAAGTCTTTACCGAGCTGCCGTTAGGTATCAAAATGGAAGTCGAAGACGTAATCTTCAGCACTGGCGGCAATGCTACAAATGTCGCGACAACGTTTGCTCGCCAAGGCCTGGATAGCCGCTATATGTGGGCGCTGGGTAATGACTCGGCCAGCCAAGCGGTGATCGCGGCGCTTGATACCGAGGGTGTCGATACGCGCGACGTCTTGATTGATGATCGAATGCAAGCTGGCTATTCAGTGATTTTGATCGCGACCAATGGCGAACGAACAATTCTGAACCACCGCGGGCGGACATTTGGCAAGGATGTTAGCCGCTTGAACTTGCAAGCTATCAGCCAAGCTGATTGGATTTACCCGACGTCGTTGGCCGACAACAGCCTGACGGTGTTACGGGTGATTTTGGACGAAGCTGAGCGCGTTGGCGCCAAAGTCATGCTTAATCCGGCTGGTCCGGAGCTAGCTGATCCGGAAAAGCTAAAAGGTTTGCTGGACACAGTTGACGTGCTTTGTACCAACAAAGAAGAGATGCAAAAACTAGTAGCTGGCGAGACTATCGAGGAGTTGGCTTTGCGGGCGCTGCACTATTGTCCGACAGTGATCGTCAGCGACGGTCCAAATGGCGTGGTAGCGACTGACGGCAAGACATTGGTACGCGCTGGCATGTATGAAGACGTGCCAGTGGTCGATCGCACGGGCGCCGGCGATGCTTTTGCTAGCGGCTGTTTGAGCCAGTGGGCGCAAGGTAAAAACTTAAAAGATTCGATTATTTTCGCTAGCGCCAATTCGACTAGCGTTGTCACCAAAATTGGCGCTAAGGATGGTATTTTGCATAAAGGCGTCAAACTGCACGCTATGCCAATCACCGAGAAACAATTACCGAAACGAGGAGAATGATGAAATACCAGATTTGCGTATCGGGCGCGGCGTCGGGCGAGAC
>JABCOE020000044.1 GCA_013333795.2 Candidatus Saccharimonadota bacterium
CAAAAGCAATCATTCTATTGACTGATGCCGGCTATCATGAGCCAGATAAGGTTGATGGTTCGACGCTGGCGGCTGTGGCTAAGCGTTCGTTAGAGATAGACCCAGTCAATATTTATCCAGTTGTAGAAAAACACCTGGAAGGTTCGTATGAGGATATGGCCAGCCAGACCACTGGCCAAGTAATTGTTAGCGGTGGCGAAAATGACACCATTGCTGCGCTAAGTAAAGCCTTAACTAAAATTAAGAATCGTCCGAATGCCAAACTGAAAATTGGCGAATATTATGCGGAGGTTGGACAGAAGATTACCTTTGATGCCGGTGATTCGTACGTAGTTGATGGTAGTATAACAAAGTACGAGTGGGATTTTGATGGTGATGGTAAGATTGATCAAACGACAACAAGTCCGGTTGCCAGCCATGTCTATAATGAAAAGTTTGATGGCATCATGCAGGTGCGAATGAGTGCCAGTAACGACACGGTGTCAAATATATCGGCGCCTGTTAAAGTTGGTATAAAACCTAATTTGCCTGTTGGCCCTGGAGCACCTCAGGTTTCGGCAAAAATTATTGAGCGAAATGGCAATAAGGCGACAATTCGGCTAAATTGGCAGCCAGTTGACGAGTTGTCTTCGCGCTGGTTAGTTAACCTAGATGATACTAACCTTGGTTACACGGTTGGCGAACAGCGGCAGCTTGATATTACCGATGTAGACATATCGACGAGCAGAAAAGTCACGGTGACAGGCATCAAAGCTGACGGTTACGCTGGCAAGCCTGCGACCATACAAGTTGATAACGAGATGTCTGCGCCTAACCCTGAAGGGCCAACCTCTCGGCCATGTCCTTATAAAATTAGAGTAGGTTTATTTACGATAGCCTGCCGTTACCAAAAGGTAACGTTTGGCGGCTGGTCATTTTATTGGATGGTTTGGTATATCGTTAGAAGTTAAGTATGTGTAGAGCAATAATAATTTCATTAGCATAGTATAATTTTATATATGAAGCTGTCTGACCGCCACCCTAACGACCGTCCCCGCGAGAAATTGGCGTGTTACGGTACGGCGCGGCTGAGCGACTTGGAATTGTGGATGGCGATTATTGGCAGCGGCAATGCTCGGGCCGATGTTGGTAAAATTGCGCGCGAGGTGCTGAAAATTTTGCGTCAAAAAGGCGGTGATGTTTTGTATGATGATCTACGCAGCGTGGTTGGCTTGGGCGAAGCGAAAATCCCGGTGATTCTGGCGAGTTTGGAACTGGCGCGGCGGTACTTGCTGGATGGCGACCAACCAATCATCGACAGCCCAGAAAAGGCCGTTGAGCTACTGGCCGATATTCGCGACAAAAAGCAGGAATACTTTGTTTGCCTGACGCTGGATGGCGCGAATCGTTTGATCGCCAAGCGGGTAGTGACCATCGGCACGCTGCCCGCCAGCCTGGTGCACCCGCGCGAGGTCTTCGCCGATGTCATTGCTGACCGTGCCGCCAGCATCATCGTGGCGGATAATCATCCGAGCGGGAGTTTGGAGGCCAGCCAGGCAGACCGAGAGGTAACGAATCGCTTACGCCAGGCAGGTGAGCTACTGGGTATTAATTTGGTTGATCACATAATTATCACAAAAGATAATTTTCAAAGCATAATTTAACTGTTGATATAAAACCTCTGTTAAACGTAGTATAATATCCCTATGACATCGGGGGACAATCTTAAAGAACAAGAACGCACTAAGCTTCACAACACGATTTTGAAGATTGCTAATGAACTGCGCGGCTCGGTGGATGGCTGGGATTTTAAGGCGTATGTGCTAGGCTTCTTATTTTACCGGTTTATATCGGAAAATTTAGTTAATTATATCAATGCTGAAGAACGCAAAACTGGTGCAGCTGATTTTAACTATGCCAAGCTAAGCGATGATCAGGCAGAGTTCGGACGCGCAGACACGGTTAATGACAAAGGCTTTTATATCTTACCAAGCGAGCTGTTTGAAAATATCCGTAAGCGTGCCAAAAATGACGAAAATTTGAACGAAACGCTTAGTAAAATATTTCGTAACATTGAGCAATCAGCTAAAGGTTTTGATAGTGAAGATGATTTTCGCGGGCTGTTTGATGATTTAGACGTCAATAGTAATAAGCTTGGTCCAACTGTCACTAGGCGCAATGAGCGATTGGTGAAGCTAATGAATGCTATTGGCGAATTGGAGCTTGGCAAGTTTGAAGATAATACCATTGATGCCTTTGGGGATGCATACGAGTATCTGATGACCATGTATGCTGGTAACGCCGGAAAATCTGGCGGTGAGTTCTTCACGCCGCAAGAAGTGAGCGAACTTTTGGCAAAGATTACTGTTGTCGGCAAAACTTCGGTGAATAAAGTGTATGACCCAGCGGCAGGCTCCGGTTCATTGCTGCTAAAGTTTGCGAAAGTCTTGGGTAAGGATAATGTCAGGCAAGGCTTTTATGGGCAAGAGATTAACATCACAACCTATAATCTTTGCCGTATCAACATGTTCCTGCATGACATTAATTATGAAAAATTTAACATTGCTCACGGCGATACGCTGAAAGATCCGAAGCACTGGGATGATGAGCCGTTTGATGCGATTGTCTCAAATCCGCCATACAGCATCAAATGGGACGGCGACAGTAATCCGACGCTTATTAATGATCCACGCTTTAGTCCAGCTGGTGTGTTGGCACCGCGCAGCAAGGCTGACTTGGCGTTTACTATGCATATGTTGAGCTGGCTCAGTGAGAGCGGCACGGCGGCGATTGTTGAATTTCCTGGCGCACTATATCGCGGTGGAGCTGAGGCAAAGATTCGCAAATATCTGGTAGATAGTAATTATGTTGATACCGTCATCCAATTGCCGCCAGATTTGTTCTTTGGTACGACAATTAGCGCCTGTATTCTTGTTTTGAAAAAGAGCAGGGCGACGAACGATATATTATTTATCGATGCCAGCGCTGAGTTTGTACGAAAAGGCAATAAGAACAAGTTGAGCAAGGAAAATCGTCAGAAGATCCTGGACAGTTTCACTGATCGGCAAAATATCGACTACTTTGCGAAAGTTGCTGCTTATGAAGATGTCGTCGCCAATGAATATAATCTATCAGTGAGTTCGTATGTTGAGGCGGAAGATACGCAAGAAGTGATCGATATCACTGAGCTCAACGCTGACATTGCAAAGATCGTGGCTCGCCAGTCGGAGTTATGGACGGAAATTGACGCGATAGTTGCGGATCTCAAAAAGGACAGTGACGATGCGAGATAATGGCAATATTGTTGTCTATGTTGACGATAACGGCCAGCCGCAAGTTGATGTTCGGTTTCAGGATGAGACGGTTTGTCTGACGCAAGCACAGCTGGTTGAATTATATCAGTCAAGTAAAGCTAACGTTAGCGAGCATATAAAAAATATCTTTGACGAGGGTGAACTTGATAAAAATTCAGTTGTTCGGAAATTCCGAACAACTGCCTCCGACAGCAAGAATTATGAAGTAAATTACTATAATCTCGATATGATTATCTCGCTTGGCTACCGTATCAAGTCAAATATCGCCACGAAGTTTCGTATCTGGGCGACTGATCGTTTGCGGGAGTATATTACCAAGGGCTTCGCTATTGATAGTGAACGTCTTAAAAATCTTGGCGGTGGTAACCATTGGAAAGAGCTGCTTGATGAGATCCGTGATATTCGCAGTAGTGAAAAGGTTTTATATCGGCAAGTGCTGGATTTATATGCTACTGCAGAAGATTATGATCCAAAGGCCGATCAATCGCAGAAGTTCTTTGCCATAGTGCAAAACAAACTACACTATGCAGCGCATGGCAATACGGCTGGCGAAGTAATTTATTATCGTGTTGACAGTGATAAGCCTTTTGTAGGAATAACTAATTTTAAAGGTAAACAGCCAACCCAGGCAGAGGCTATGGTAGCAAAGAATTATCTCAGCCAAAAAGAATTGAAAGTGCTTAATAACTTGGTCTCGGCTTATTTCGATATTGCTGAAATTAACGCCATGGAAGAAAAACAAATGCGTATGGCTGATCACCTTCGTGAGCTTGATGCTATTCTTAGTTCGACTGGCCGCAAGCTGTTGGATAATGCTGGCAAAATAATTAGTACCAAACAGGCTAAAGAAAAAGCACTAGCCGAATATCGTAAGTATAAGGCGAAAAATTTGAGTGGCGTGGAGGAGGATTATCTGGAGAATATTAAGAAAACAGCCAAAAAGTTGAAAGGTAAAATAAAATGAGTATTCAGAAAGTAAAAATTAATTTTGAGCATTGTTATGGCATTCATAAGTTATGTAGTGACTTTGACTTTTCTAAATCTAATATGCAGTTAATTTATGCTCCAAATGGCACTATGAAAACGTCTTTTGCGAAAACTTTTAAGGATATGAGTGATCCTAGAGGAAAAACTAAACCTCACGATCAGCTTGATAAAACTTTGCAGCCGACTTGCAAAGTTATGGTTGAAGACGACAGCGGAAGCGAGCGAGATATAACACCCGGTGAAATTAAGGTAATTGATTCTTATGACCCTGCGTTTAGCTCGGAAGAGTCTATCCTCACCTTACTCGCCAACAAAGATATTCGCCAACAATATGTTGATATTTTTAGAGAATTAGACAATGAGAAAAAATCTGCATTAAGTCCCTTAAAAAAGATCACTGGCAGTAGCAATTACGAGCAAGAGATAATTGGTGCTTTTTCTGATCCAGGAACCAAAAAACTTTCGATATTTGAAGTTTTGGCTACCATAATAGACGACGTAAAACAGTCAAAAAGTACGTTTGATTTTGTTTATAACCATGTATTTGATCCTAAGGGGAAAGTGCGTGATTTTCTAGATGAAAATTATGACTTGTTGCAAAAATATAGTGAGAAATATAATGAACTGTTATCAAGCTCACAATTCTTTTCAAATAACGGAGAGCGAGCTTTTGGTACGACTGAAGCAGGCGCTCTTCGTGATTCAATAAAAGGCGATGAATATTTCGAGTCGGGTCATAAACTCTCGCTAAAAGATGAGACTATGGTTGACAGTGCGGAGAAATTGTCGGAAATTATTGATAATGAGATTAAAAAAGTTTTTGATAATCAAGAAATTAAGGACATTTTTGACAAGATTGACAAGAAACTACAAGGAAACCAAGAACTAAGAAACTTTAAAAAAGTTATAGAGAAAGACAAGACTCTGATTGCTAAACTGACTAATTATGATGAGTTTCGTAAGGAGGTTTGGTGTAGTTTTCTAAAACAAGTTGAACCTGCGGTTATTAGTTTAGTTGAAAACTACAATGCGAAAAAGCCAGATATTGAGAAGATTGTGGCTGCAGCAAATGACTCAAGGGGCTTATGGGATGATACGATAGAAGAGTTCAAAACTCGATTTACTAGTTTGCCATTTTCTTTTGATATTAAAGATCGGGGCGATGCAATCCTAGGTAAATCAGCACCAACCGTTATATATAAATATGGTGATAAAATAGTTGATCAAGACGTATTGACGAATAGAATTCTAAGCCAGGGTGAGAGACGCGCTTTCTATCTATTGAATATAATATTTGATATAAAATCACGAGAGAAAGAAAATAAAGAAACTCTATTTATTATAGATGACATTGCCGACTCGTTTGACTATAAGAACAAGTACGCTATTATTCAGTACTTAAACGACTTAAATAAGAGCGAAAATTTCAAAAGCATTGTTTTAACTCATAATTTTGATTTTTACCGTACACTTCAAGAGCGAATACTAGCAAGCGGTAAATGGAATCATTCGTTTATAGCAGAAAGAGATAATGACGAGATTAGATTGTTGCCAGGTGGAGATAGAGTAATTACCGACCCTTTTAATAAATGGCGTAGTAAATGTAACGAGGATGAAAAGCTGCTCGTTGCAGCTATACCGTTCGTACGAGAGCTATATAACTATCAAAAAGGGAATAGATCGCGAGAGTATTTATTACTAACGCACTTACTTCATGATAAAGAAGCAGACGATCAAAATAGTATACCAGCTACCTATGATATAAAACTGAGCGATATTGAGAATGTCTTTGCTGATATGTTAAATGTGCAGTTTGAGTTTCCAGATAAGACTAAAAAAGTTATAGATATTATTTTTAGCGTTGCTGATCGGATCCAACAAGATCTTCATGACGGCATAAGTCTAGAGGATAAGATAGTATTGGCCATGGCGACTCGACTCTTGGCGGAGCGAGAAATCCTTGTCCATATGGAACGTCCGTCAAACATAAGAAAAAACCAATTTTGGGAATTCTACAATGCGTTTCGGGATCAATTTGGAAGTGATGAAACTAAAAAAGGCATATTAGACTTTCTAGAACAGGTCAATATCATCACTCCAGCAAATATCCATATTAATTCATTTATGTACGAGCCAATTATTGACGTTGGTATTGATGAGCTAGTTTGTCTATATGAGCGAGTAAAGGCTTTGCATGAGTAAAATTGACGATTTGATTAAAGAGTTGTGCTCGGATGGGGTTGAGTATTTCGCACTAGGGGATATAGCAAAGTCAATCCGAACAGGTCTAAACCCTCGGCATAATTTTCGTCTCAACACCAGTGATGCGGAAAACTTTTATGTCACTGTTAAGGAAATTACCACAGGAAAAATTAAGTTCAGCGATAAGACCGATAGGGTTAATGACAGTGCTTTAGAGATTATTCAGAACAGGTCAAGGCTAGAGTTAGGAGATGTATTGTTTTCTGGAATAGGCACGATAGGAAAGGTTGCAGTAGTTGATATTCCTACAGATAATTGGAATTGTAGTGAGAGTGTATTTTTGATCAAGCCTAATCACAATAAAATATCTTCAAAATTTTTGATGTATATTTTAGGTTCTAATGTTGCTAAAGATCAATACGAATCTCAGTCAGTAGGTAGCACCCTGAAGGGTGTGCGTATGGCTACGCTTTCAGCACTTCAGATCCCTATCCCGCCTCTTGAGGTTCAAAAAGAGATTGTGCGTGTGTTAGACTCGTTTACAGAGCTTGAAGCAGAGCTAGAAGCAGAGCTAGAAGCAGAGCTAGAAGCGAGAAAGAAGCAGTATGAATACTATCGCAATACGCTCTTGACGTTTAACGAGAGAGAGAGAGAGTAGAATATGTCCAGATTGGAGATATTTGCAATATATCTAGAGGAAGAGTTATGTCAAAGAGTTATCTTATAGATAATGCGGGTGATTACCCAGTGTACTCGTCGCAAACTGCTAACAATGGAGTATTTGGTTACATAAATACATACGATTATGACAAGGAGTCGATAACCTGGACTACGGATGGCGCTAATGCCGGATCTGTCTTTTATCATAATAATGAAGAATTTAGCATAACTAATGTTTGTGGGCTATTGATGCCAAAGCGCGAACAGGTTAAGGTGAAGTATTTATACTATATTCTACAGATTACGCTAAAAAAGTATGTAAACAGTGGAATGGGCAACCCTAAGCTAATGAGTAATACTATGGCAAAGATTAAAATCCCCGTCCCGTCTCTCGAAAAACAAAAACAAATCGTCTCCATCCTTGATAAATTCGAAAAACTTACCAATAACATTTCCATCGGTTTGCCAGCCGAAATTGAAGCTCGCCGCAAGCAATACGAATATTACCGTAATAAACTATTAACCTTCAAAGAGGCATAAAATATGTCATCTGAAATGATGTTTAATGACATCAATACTTTGTTCGGAAGTGTTAAAAGCATTCTTAGTCGTCAGAAAAAGCCCATTCTAATATATGCATTTAATGGTACTGGAAAAACTCGTCTCACTAATTTATTTTATAATATGAACTTGCAAGACGGGGAATCATCGCTTGTATGCTTAATATACAGTGCATTATTTGAGGATGCCTTTCAATGGGATAATATAGTCAATGAGCTTCATTTTATGGTTCAGGATGAGTGGTTAAGAAGGTTATTTGAAGACGAAGACCTAGAGAGTCGCATTAAAGAGATATATGGGCGATATCACTTTTCACATTTTGAGCCATTTTTTGATGTTGAAAATCAACTAGTCTACTTTCAGATGGCAACTGGCGATGATGAAAGCAATGACCACATTAAGATATCGCGAGCGGAAGAGAGCTTATTTATTTGGTCGGTGTATCATGCTGTACTTGATTTGATGGTGGATATCCTAAGCGACAAGACAGAAAATCGTACAACTGACATGTTTAATAATGTCAAATATATTGTGATTGATGACCCAGTTTCATCAATTGATGATACAAGAATCGTGTCTTTAGCAATTGATTTAGTCGATACAGTAAACAAGCTCAAAGAGCTTGGCCTAAAAGTGATTATTCTGACGCATCATGCATTATTCTTTAATGTAGTTAAGAATATAATGGGAGATAAGGCTACTTCATGGTCGCTGTCTTCGTCATACGAGGGGATTTGCCGTAAAGATATAAAAGATTCGCCATTTGCCTATCATCTATTTGCTATGACGCTAATTAAACAGGCAATTGAAAATAATACAATTGAGCGCTATCATTTTAACTTATTTCGGGCAATTTTGGAGAAGACGGCAAATTTTCTTGGGTATAAACACTATAAATCATTACTTACTGGAGAGAATAAAGACGAGACTTACCGTATATTAAACATATATAGTCATAGTAGAATAGCAGATATGGAGCCGCAAGATATTCCGAGTGACCACAAGAATCTTTTTGCGGATATATTCAACGACTTTCTGAAGAGTTATAATTGGAAGATAGAGGATTAAAGAAAATGCCAGAAAAGTATCAATTGATTTCAGAAAATAATAATAGCACTGTCGTTAGTGACTACGTCTCGCCGTATCAGCGGGCGACGAGTTATCAGAGCGAGGCGGAATTAGAGCGGGAGTTAATCGAGCAGCTACAAGCACAGGCGTATGAATATTTGCCGATCAAGAGTGAGAGTGATTTAATACGGAATCTGCGCATGCAGTTGGAGAAGCTGAATGATTACACATTTACCGATACTGAGTGGAAGCGGTTCTTCGCAGAGCGGATTGCTAATGGCAATGAAGATATTGCTGACAAGACCTTCAAGATTCAAGAAGATAGTACGCAATTATTGCAACTCGATAACGGCGAGGTGATTAATATTCGCCTGCTAGATAAAACCAATATCCACAAGAACTGCTTGCAGGTAATTAATCAATATGAGGTGTCGGGTGCGCGGGATAACCGCTATGATGTGACGCTGTTGGTGAATGGCTTGCCGCTGGTGCATATTGAGCTAAAAAGGCGCGGCGTGCCCCTAAAGGAAGCCTTCAATCAGATTAATCGCTATCAGCGGGATAGTTTTTGGGCGGGCAGTGGGCTGTTTGAATATGTTCAGCTGTTTGTGATAAGCAACGGCACTCATACGAAATATTACAGCAATACGACGCGCTGGCAGCATATCAATGAGGCAGGTAAGTCAGATTCGCATCGTAGTAAAAAGACCAGCAATAGCTTTGAATTTACCAGCTGGTGGGCGGATGCTAAAAATCGCCCAATTGCCGATTTGATAGATTTTACGGCGACTTTTTTGTCCAAGCATACGCTATTGAACGTGCTGATGAAGTACTGCGTATTTACCAGTGATAAATTATTGCTGGTGATGCGCCCATACCAAATCGTGGCGACCGAGCGTATTTTGAATCGCATCCAGATTGCTACAAATTACAAAAAGCTCGGTACGATTGAGGCTGGCGGTTATGTGTGGCATACCACAGGCAGCGGCAAGACGTTGACTAGTTTTAAGACGGCACAGCTGGCGAGTAAGCTAGATTATATTGATAAAGTGCTTTTCGTAGTTGACCGTAAAGACCTCGATTATCAGACGATGAAAGAGTATGACAAGTTCCAGGAGGGTGCCGCGAATAGCAATACCAGTACGCGGGTTCTGACGAGGCAATTGGGTGATCCAAATGCTAAGATTATTATTACTACTATTCAAAAACTCGACACATTCATCAAGCGCAATCAGGGACACAAGGCATTTGATGATCACATGGTTATCATCTTTGACGAGTGCCACCGTTCGCAATTTGGCGATATGCATCATGCCATCACCAAAAGTTTTCGTAATTATCATTTGTTTGGTTTTACTGGCACGCCGATATTTGCTGATAATGCGGCTAGTGGCGGGCGAGTTGATTTGCGGACAACTGAGCAGGCGTTTGGTGATAAGTTGCATACCTACACCATAGTTGATGCGATTACTGATAAGAATGTGTTGCCGTTTCGGATCGACTACATTCGGACGATTCGCGAGGCGGATGAGGTTGATGAGCAGCAGAAAGTGCGAGACATCGACCGAGAGCGAGCATTGAACGCTCCGGAGCGTATTCGTAATGTTGTGCAATATATCTGTGATCACTTTGATCAAAAAACGATGCGCAATGCCAAATATTACGCATTTACGCGGCTGATGAATGTGCATGAAGTTGCGTCGGCACGAAACAGAGCGGCAGCGGAAGAGATAAAAAATAAAATTCAGCTGAACGGATTTAATTCAATTTTTGCAGTGAGCTCGATTGACACGGCGAAGCTTTATTACAATGAGTTTAAGCGCCAGCAGGCTGAGCTTCCTGAAGTTAAACGCCTGAAGATTGCTACAATTTATAGCTACGGAGCGAATGATCCTGATCTGGAAATGGACGGCATGGATGACGAGAACTCGGAGAATACTGACGGGCTTGATGTCTCGTCGCGTGACTTTTTGGAGGGTGTAATCAAGGACTATAATGCAACTTTTGGCACAAATTACGACACTAGCGCCGAGCGTTTCCAGAATTACTATAAAGACGTGAGTCTGCGGATGAAGAATCGAGAGATTGATTTGTTGATCGTGGGGAATATGTTTTTGACGGGTTTTGATGCCACGACGTTGAATACGCTGTGGGTTGATAAAAACTTGCGGATGCACGGGCTGATTCAAGCTTATTCGCGGACGAATCGTATCCTTAACTCAATTAAAACCTATGGAAATATTGTAACATTTCGCAATTTGGAGGAGGCAACTAAGAAAGCTTTAGCGCTCTTTGGCGACCAAGATGCGAGCGGTATTGTGTTACTGCGTCCTTTCCGAGATTATTACGAAGGCTATGAAGAAGATGGGAAGAAAACGCCAGGTTATGTCGATTTGATTGCAAAGCTAAAAAACAAATTTCCAGTGGGTGAGACGATTGCTAGCGAGCAGGAACAAAAGGAATTCGTGAAGTTGTATGGTGCAATTCTGAGAGTGAAGAATATTCTGTCGAGCTTTGATGAGTTTATTGGGCAAGAGATTTTGAGCCAGCGAGATGTGCAAGATTATCATAGCATGTACATCGACCTCTACAACGAGCTGCGACCGAAATCTGATGAGAGTAAGGAGAATATTAATGATGATTTGGTATTTGAGATGGAGCTCATTAAACAAGTTGAGATAAATATAGATTATATTCTAGAGTTGATTCGACAGTATCATGATAGCCATTTGAATAATAAAGAGATTTTGGTCGATATTGATAAAGCGGTTAACTCATCTATGGAACTGCGTAATAAAAAGGATTTGATTGAGCAGTTTATCGCCTCGCTCACGGTTGATAGCTCAGTTGATGGTGGCTGGCAGGAGTTTGTGAAGTCAAGGAAAATCAAAGAGCTAGACCAGATCATTGATGATGAAAAATTAGATAAAAAAGCGACATATAAGTTTGTTGAAAATGCTTTTCGCGACGGCTATATACAATCGACTGGCACAGGGCTGTCAGGGATACTGCCGCCAATCTCGCGTTTTTCAGCTGATGGGGAGCGCAGTAAAAAACGCGAAACAGTGCTGGAAAAATTGAGAGATTTCTTTGATCGATTCTTTGGTATTTCGAGCGGGAAGTTGTAAATGACAATAAATTATAAAATGAGAGCCAGACTTGTAACTGACTCTCATTTAATTTAACGCTTCTCAGAATAACCAGGCTGATTTTTTGAGATGTACGAATTGAGACCATACCCTTGTTGTGCTAGGTTCTTCATCGTCTCGACGGCATCAGCCCCTGCGCTCTCGTAAGTGTAGGTGTACACGGTGTATTTTCCAGATTTGAATTGTACTGTGATACCCTCTTCTTCTATACTGTAAGCAACCACGTTTGAGTTGCCGTTAATATTCTTATACGGTTTCATAAATGAACCTCCCTAATTATTTTGACTAACTTGCGTCGCCATTACCCTCCATATTGCGACTGGTTGATTTTATATTTGTGACTACTCGCAGGTAACACAAATTGACCACGTTATGAATCGACAACACAAGTCGACCCACCTTCCATAAAAGTGTTCATTATTGAGGATAAAGCACAGAATCCTCTTTGTCAAGTCTCCCCGAAAAATTATTGATATTTATGTAATGGGTGTTGTATAATAGAATACATGCACCACATCCAAAAGAAATTATTAGAACTAGCAAAGACCAATAACTTGGCAGAATGTACATTGCGCAGAACAGCTGAGCTCGTTGGCGATCCAGATATGAGTCCTGGCCAGGTTCAGCATCATCTATTGCAGCTTGAAAAACGCAACTTACTTTTTATAAATCGAAAAAATAAAACCCAACGGTTGGAGTCGCCGGTGGAGGACGACAGGTTCGTTTTAGTGCCAATTGTCGGTACGGCGAGCTGTGGTCCGGCGCTCAATTATGCTGATGAATACAACGAGGGTCTCTTGAGAATATCCAAACAACTACTTGGTAAACAGTTGAAGCAGTCCAATAGTGATAGGTGTAAGTATATAGCCATAAGAGCTGATGGTGAGTCCATGAATAATGCTCGTATCGGCAAGTCAAAACAACCGATAAACAACGGTGATTTTGTTGTCGTAGATGTCACGCAAAATTATGCTGAGGACGGGGATTATGTTTTGTCCATCATTGGCGGTATGGCTAACATAAAGCGCCTTAAAAAACATGAGGAATATATATCGTTAGAATCTGAATCTCTTACTCCCGAGAGGTTTCCGCCTATTATTGTTGATCAGTCGGAGGATTATATGATTAATGGTAAAGTGGTTGCTGTCTATAAAAATACAAGCAGCTAAAGAGAACCTGTTTGTAGTTGAGGGGTAATTAATGGAAAGGATTGTAAATATGCGTCAAATAAAATGTCCGAATTGCGGTCAAGTATTTGAAATAGACCAAGCGAGTTACGCTGATATTGTTAAACAGGTTCGCGACCATGAATTTACACGCGAGATTGCTGAGCGCGAGAATTTATTGCGTACAGATAAAGAAAACGCCGTACAATTAGCAGAGCAAAAGACTCGTAGCGAACTTCAAAAACTACTGGTCGAAAAAGAGGCCGAGCTGGCAAGCTTGCAGGCAGAGAAGAAAGCAGAAGCTGCTCGAATTAACTCTGAGAAACAATCAGAAATATCGTCGCTGAAGTCTGAACTAGAGAAACCACAAGGTGAAAAAGAGCTAGCTTTAGAGCGGTTACGCTCAGAAGCTGATAAAGAGTTAGCGCAAACTAAGTCGCAGAGCGATCAAACAATTGCGAATTTAAACGCAAAAATTAAGGCTTTTGAGACTGAGAAAGATTTGGAGGTTAATCGGGCGGTTAGCGCTGTTGAGCGTGAGCGCGATAATTTCAAGCTGCAGCTAGCCGCTAAAGAGAATGAGCGCCAGCTTGTTGAGTCAAATTTGAAAGACAAATACACGGCAGAGCTAAAAGCAAAAGATGAGCAGATTGCGTATTACAAAGATTTTAAGGCTCGTTTGTCGACCAAAATGTTGGGCGAGACGCTGGAGCAACACTGTGAGACTGAATTTAATAAATTGCGCGCTACAGCCTTTCCGCACGCATATTTTGAGAAAGATAACGATGCTCGTACTGGCAGTAAAGGCGATTATATTTTTCGAGAAAACGACGAATCCGGTAATGAAATTATATCTATCATGTTTGAGATGAAAAACGAAAATGACCAGACTGCGACTAAAAAGCATAATGAAGACTTCCTCAAGGAGCTGGATAAAGATCGTCGCGAGAAGAACTGTGAATATGCAATCTTAGTGTCATTGCTTGAAGCGGATAGTGAACTATATAATGTTGGTATCGTTGACGTGTCGCACCGTTATCCAAAAATGTTCGTGATTCGACCGCAATTTTTTATACAGATAATTATGCTGCTGCGCAATGCAGCGCTTAATGCTCTGAAATATAAATCAGAATTAGCACTAGTGCGGGCACAAAATCTAGATATTACGCATTTTGAAGAGGATATGGAGAAATTTAAGGCTGGTTTCGCGCGCAACTATGACTTGGCAAGCCGTAAGTTTACTGATGCTATTGAAGGAATAGATAAGACTATTAAGCAACTAGAGAAAACTAAACAGGCGCTTTTATCCTCTGAAAATAATCTTCGTTTAGCTAATGATAAGGCCCAAGATTTAACAATTAAAAAACTTACCCGTAATAATCCAACGATGGCGGCAAAATTTGAAGAGGCGAGAAAAAAAGAGGAGAACTAATGGACACGACCGCACAGGTATATCAGTCAGGCGAGCCTCATACAAAATCGCTCTGCGCCCGCTGTTCCGGTTGCCTAAGTGCTTACAAGTGGTTTCCCGAGCGGCGGATTGAGGAGTGGCGCGATTATATCGCTCGGGAGGTGTATGGTGCTCCGATTACGCATGACAAAAACAGTAATCAATATGCGATTATTAGCAATATCGCGTATAATTTGCAATATCTGGATTATTTGAATCAGAATATTAAGGAGCAGTTTTTATCCCGCGTGTTGCTGGCACAGACTTTTAAGACATTTGCGATTACGGCGACACAAGTGGTTGAAGGTTTGCTATATCTGAAGATTATGAACAGTCCGTACGCGCTGCCGCCGTATGAAAAGATAAGTTTGACTGGCATGATTGAACTGGCGTGGCAGAAAAAACTGGTTATCACCGATAAAGATATGTATATCAACATGAATCGCCTAAAGAAGCGGCGCAATAAAATTCATCTGCACGCCGCGCTTGATATTTCTGATGCCGATTATGCCATGTTCGGGCGGCTGGGTTATTTGAACGATACCAAGATTATTGTCCGCCGGTTTTTGCAAAGGTTTTTTGAAATTGATGAAGCGACGCGCCGAGAGATATTTTCATTTTTGGAGGATACGCCAGACACCAACCATACGGTCGATAAATACGATCACGATTATCAAGACACTTTTCCGAGCGGCGTAAAAATATTTAAGGAGGACGTATGAATAAAACCAACAGCTCTATCACTATCGCTCGCGCCATCATCCGCATTGGTGACGCTGCCAGAAATGTGAATGATTATAGTCTGCTGGGCGCGCTGTATGAAATGGTGGAGCAACTGTCACGGCATGGCATTAAGGACGCTGACGTCGATATGGATTTGCTACTGGAATATGTCGAGGCAGCGGATGGTTGCGATTATTGCCGGGCGGGCGACGGTAAGCCGAGCTTTGAGGAATTAACAACAAAAATTAATCAGCAGCTAGCGCGCCGCGGCCAGGCGCAGGTGGAGGCGAGCGACCAGTCGGTATTGAAGTTTGAGTCGCTGGTTCATTTGGTGACGGCGGCATATGCTAAAAATGAGGACGGCGTGACGTCGGGCTTGTCGATAGCGCTGGTTATCAATCAGGACGGTTCTGTGAATCTGCCGCGCGATCATTTTTTGAACTCAGAATTGCTTGAGTATTTTGATGAAAATCACCCAGTTAATTGGCATTCAGTCGAGCGTGACTTGCCGTCAAAGCTGCATGGTTATCATTTGGTAGCAGGTTCGGTGGAAGTACAGGAGATTTTGCCGCGAGAATTAAAAGTAATATCGTTCTAGGGCGATAAAGTAAGATTATTACCTATGAAAATCTCCATCCACCTCAAACCCAACTCCCGCCACCGTGAAGAAGTGGTGGCAAATGATGATGGTTCGCTAACGGTGTACACCAAGGCGCCAGCCATTGAAGGTCGAGCGAACGCGGCGGCGGTGAAGTTACTGGCGAAACATTTTGGTGTGGCGTCGTCAAAGGTAAAATTACTGCGCGGCGCGTCGTCGAAATACAAGGTTTTTGAGGTGGATAAGGCAGAGTAGTTGCCGCGACAAATATGCTTAATATTCAGCCATGATTCTACGGATACCCAGCTCCTGCCGCCATATTGCCGATCAATCCTTGCACTATCACAAACGAATACCCTTGCTGCTTCAGTGCGTTGAGGATGCACGGCACGGCGTTGACTGAGGTTTGGTGAATGTCGTGCATCAAGATGATGGCTCCAGGGTGGGCGCCAGCGACGGCGCGCGAGCAGACGATTTCGCTATTACGG
>JABCOE020000045.1 GCA_013333795.2 Candidatus Saccharimonadota bacterium
CCGTCTTGCCGTTATCTAGCCATAGACTCGCTACTTCTTGCGCTGCCGTCAAATAGCCGCCGCCGTTGTTACGCAAATCAACAATCACACCCTTAACACTTTTGTCAATGAACTCTTTAGCGGCTTTGCGGGCTAGCGACCCAGTATTGTCGTCAAAGCGCGAGATCGTCAAGATACCAATATCATCGCTAACCGACCAACGGACGCTAGGATCGCTAATTTGGGCCCGCGTAATCGAAAAATCTAGCGATTCGCTGCCGCGGCGCATAGTTAGCTTGACGGTCGTGCCCGCTTCGCCAGTAACCTTATCAGCCACGCCACTAGCCGTCTCGCCCGCTACTGACGTACCGTTCACAGCCACAAAGATATCGCCCGTTTTAAGGCCGGCTTTCTTGGCTGGAGAGTCATCGAGAACTCGCAGTACCGTCGGCTGCAAATTACGCACGCCGATTTCGGCACCAATGCCAGAAACTTCGCCGTTTAGACTTTTGTTAAATTCTGCCGCTTCTTCCTTATCTAGAAATGTCGTGTAGTCGTCGCCGACCGCTTTAACCATGCCGCGAGCCGCCCCGTCAGACAGCTTATTAGCGTCCAAATCACCGTCATAATTCGCCGCTAGTTGACGATAAGCTTCTTTCATCACCTCGGTATCAAGCGGCTGCTTAGCCACCTTGATGCCAAAAATCGGCGCTGCTATCTGATAGATTTCTTCGCTGCGCGTACCAGCCGCAAACGATACGATTATCGCCAAGACCAACGACGCCAAGAAAACACCCTGTGAAACCTTCCGCTGCCGAGGCTTCCGCCCCTTATTTTCAACTCCCTGTTCGTTTGCCATAATCATAATTATAGCGCACTCTGGCTGAGTACGCTATAATTTACCGCTTATTATCTTGATCTCGCTAGAAATATATATAAGTTAGCCCAGCACTTGAACGCGTGTAGTAGTGATAGCGGCCCCAGCCTAAACCGTCGATATTATTGTTATAGTCGCTAACAGTAATCGTACCATCGCCATTAACTGCTTCGACATACATAGCATGACCATAAGCACCAACATACTGGATAGCTACCGAGCCAGCTTTTGGCGTTGGGCCGTTTGCAATACCATAGCGAGACGTTGTGCTCGGCCACTGATTAGCGTTACCTGCCCCGCCAAAATGCGGTACGTAACGGCCAGTACTAGCTACCTTCCAGGCGGTGTAGCTGACGCATTCGCGATTATAGAGGCCCCAGTTATCAACTATCGTATCTTGCTCGGCATTGGCCCAAACCGACGGATATCCGCCGCCACTAGCCGAGCCCGTACCAATATTAGTGGAGCCTGAAGCACGGGCAGCTGCAGCCATAGCAGCAGCCTGCTGCGCGCGAACACTGCTGATTTCACTATTACGCTTGGCAACTAAGCTATTGTAAGCTGATTCTTCGCCGCGCGTGTCCGAAACTAATTTAGCCTGTTCAGCCTCTTTGGCAGCTAGCGCGGATTTTTGCGACTTCTGGTCGCGTAGTACGTTCTCGACTTGCTTTTTCTGCTTTTCGAGCTGCGCTTTGAGCGATTTAATCTGTTTAATCTTGGTGCTCAGATTGTCCTGCATTGACGAGCGGTATTCTTGCTTGTCAACGTAATCGCCGATGTTTTTGCTGCTAGCCAGCATCTCGAGCGGCGAGATTGAGCTATCAACGTACATATCGGCAACAATTTCGCCAAGAGCTTCTTTGTTAATCTCGATTTTCTTTTCGGTAGCAGCGATATCTTTCTCAAGCTTATCGCGCTTAGCTTGGCTAGTATTAATTTGCGCTTGGATTTCATTTTTTTGCTTGGTTAATACATCAAGCTGCGCTTGCAGCGTTGACGCCAGCGCGCCAAGCGTCGCCGCCTGCTGCTGATATGAATCAGCTTCTGATTGAAGTTTTTTGACCTGTTCGTCGTACTGGTCGGCCAACACGTTTTGCGCGAAGGCAACCGGTATACTTGCGCTCATCAAAACAGCTGCTGCGACGATTGACGACTTCGCAACGTGCCGCCTTGACGAAACTGGTGTGGTGGACCTATGTTTCATACCTCTAGCGTAACAAAGCATTACCGCTTTGTCAATAAAGCTACGTCGAATAAGCACCCCCTTTCGTAAATTACTCTACAATTTGAGATAACGGCGAGTAGCCAGTGTCGAGGAAATAATCCCAATCAACGAGCCTAACAACATCATACTTAGCAAGACCAGCAGCAAATTATTTACCAGAAAGTGCGATGTAGCTACAGCAGCAATTCCATAAGCCTGTAATTTGCCAGAAATCGTCGCGAAACCCCCTACCCCTATAGCGGTCGCTACAACGGCAGCAATACAACCATACACCATTGCCTCTACCAAAAACGGGCCGCGGATAAAGCTTTTGTCAGCACCGATAAGCTTCATCATCTCGATCTCGCTTTTACGATTGAATATTGCCATTCTAATGGTATTAAAAACAATCAACGACGATATTACGACGAAGAGTACGCTCGCTGCCAAACCGGCCCGCTGCGCAAAATCTGTCCAGCGGCCGATATTTTCGATAGCATCGCGCCGGTCGCCAGCAAACGATGGTTCGCGCTTATCATCGATAATTTTTTTGAGCGGCTTATTAGTTTTGACAAAATCGCTAAGACTGTCGGTGTCATTGATATTCTCTAGATTAACGCGAATCACTGCTGGCATTTTATTGGCAGCTTGATTAAGGGCATCTAGTATATCTTGGTCGGCTTTGTTGTCTTCGGCGCTTTGTTGGCGCGCTTTTTCCGAGGAAACGAATTCAACGCGCTCGACATTATGCAGTTTGCGCAAATCGGCAATAATCGGTTTAGCCTGCTCTTCGGTAGTACCCGTTTTGAGATAAATTGACATATCGACTTTTTTACTCAGCTCTGTTACCGAATCTGCCAAAATATTGCGCGCCACCACCGTAGTAAAGATAATCAGCAACGTAATCGTCATCACCGCGGTAGCCGCAATGGTTAGCCAGGCATTACGAGTGAAATTATTGACGCCGTAGCGGCACATTCGCACGAAAGTCAGCCATTTGCGCTGGCGGCTACGCCTTTGTCTGGTCAAGGCGCGCGCACCAGTATTTTTTTTGTCCTCGCGGCGGCTTTTCTTTTTGGCGGCCGCTGTCTTGACTTTGTCTCGTCTCATTGCCGATAACTCCCTTGCGCTTGGTCGCTAGTAATCTTGCCGTGGTCAACAGTGATAACGCGGCGCTTTAACCTATTGACAATCTCTACATTATGTGTTGTAAGTATAACCGTCGTGCCGTACCGGTTAATCTTCTCAAGCAGGCGGACAATATCCCAACTGTGCTTCGGGTCAAGATTACCCGTTGGCTCGTCAGCGATTAGAATCTTTGGCTGGCGCACTACCGCTCGGGCAATCGCTACTCGTTGGCGTTCGCCGCCCGACAACTGGTGCGGGAACTGCTTTTCCTTACCCTTTAGACCCACCAGGTCAATCACTTTTGGTACAGTATTTTTAATTTCGCGGTTAGTCATGCCGGCAATTTCTAGCGCAAAAGCCACATTTTCGAACACTGTCCGGTTCGGTAGTAACTTAAAATCCTGAAAAACTACGCCAATTTTGCGGCGCAGCAACGGGATATGCTTGTCCTTGAGCTGGTCGTAATCAATACCGCCAACGACAATCTTGCCGCTAGTCGGCTTTTCTTCGCGCGTCAATAATTTGAGCAAGGTCGATTTGCCAGCACCGCTTGTCCCAACGATGATCACGAACTCGTTCGGCTCGACATGCAGATTAATACGGTCAAGCGCTGGCTTGCTGCCCTTACCATACACCTTGGTCACTCTATCTAACAGAATCATCACTACCTATTGTAGCATAAGCTAGTTTATAGCGATAGCCAGCTACTCGGTCGCTGCTTGCTGCTCAAGATATGCTTCGATAAAACCGTCAATGTCGCCATCTAGCACGCCGCGGGCGTTATGCGTCTCGAACTTAGTACGCGTATCCTTGACTAATGTGTAGGGATGGAGTACATAATTACGAATCTGCGCGCCCCAACTAGCCGACTCGCCTGCCCGCAGATCAGCTAGCGTTTCGGCACGTTGTTCTAACTGCATTTGCGCTAAACGGCTTTTGAGGATTTTTAGCGCGGTTTCTTTGTTTTGGAGCTGGCTGCGCTCGTTTTGGATCGCCACCACCGTGCCTGTCGGCAAATGAGTGATGCGCACTGCGGAATCAGTTGTATTGACTCCTTGCCCGCCGTTGCCGCCGCTACGATAAATATCAATTCGCAAATCTTTGTCGTCGATCTCGACCTCGCCTGGCGCGTCCATTTCCGGCATGATTTCGACCAGTGCAAAGCTAGTCTGCCGCAAATTATCAGCGTTAAACGGACTGAGCCGCACCAGCCGGTGCACCCCGTGTTCGCTGCGTAATTTGCCGTAAGCGAAAGCACCGCGGATAATGTAAGTTGCGTTCTTGATACCGGCTTCCTCGCCTGTCGAACGCTCGACTAGCTCGGTTTGCATATCGTGCTTTTCAGCCCAGCGCAGATACATTCGCTCTAGCATCTCTGCCCAATCCTGCGCATCCGTACCGCCAGCGCCAGCGCTCAACTTGAGAATCGCCGCTCGATTATCGTATTCGCCTGAGAATAGCAAATCTTTGCGGCGCTCCTGGTATTCTGCTTCGAGAGCTGCTAGCTGCTCGGTAAACTCTACCAGCATCGAGTCGTCGCCTAGATCCATCAGTTCGATTATATCCGAGACTTGTGAACGCAAAATCTGCCACGGCTCAATTTGCGAACGTAAGCTCGACGCCTGCCGCGTCAGCATCTGCGCCCGCTCAACATTCGCCCAG